>NZ_DASVUM010000141.1:0-22973 GCF_036387035.1 Pseudomonas sp.
CCCGATTGAGCACACGTCAGCCTTGGAGGGTTTGCTTCTGGGGTTAGCCGTAGGCGCTGCTGCGGTGGTGGTCGCGGCGGCAGCAGGCGTCACCATCGTTGCCTCGGGTGGCTTGGCCGCGGTGGCCGCCGTTGGCGCGGTGATGTCGTTGTCAGCGGGAGTAGGAGAATTGCACGAAGGGCCCCTTCTAGCCAAGAGGATGCGAAGGGCCAGCGCATTCGTTACGACTAAGACAAGGCGATTCGCCTGACAACGTTGGTCAACGAAAACAATGCCCCTTATTAATCACCTACGGTGCGTCCGGTCGACTGATCCAACACCCAAAAAAATCCCCATCGCTTAACCAGCAGACGGGGATCAAAGGGGAGGAATTCAGCGCTTTCGCGAACAAGCTCGCCGGCACTTGATGCATGGCCTGACACGCAATGGTCAGTGGGTCGCATCAACCTGTAGAAGACGAAGTTGCTCGCGAAAGCGTTTTCCAGATCAAAAGTTGTAACTTGACTAAGGCTCTTACAAATCCATTCCCCGGCAACGATACGTTCGTTAACGGGGAATGGATTCACTTCGACGTGTTGTTCATTGTTGAATCTTGTGATCCAGCGCGGCATAGAAGTTCGCACTCTGCTGCAGGTACTTCGGGGTGTAACTCTGGGTCGAACTGATTTTTTTGTCGGTGGCTTCGACACTGGCACTGGCAGGCAATGCAACGGTGGCGGAGATGGCGGACGCGGCGATGATGGAGAAGATATTGAAGTTCATGATGGTGTACCTCGGATTCGTGTGTCGTTTCATGTCTTGACCGTCGTGGCCGTGGAATGAAAGTTACGCCCGAGGGGGTTTTGGAAAAAATCTTTTCTGGCACTAGCCCTTATCACTTGAATTGATACACCGCCAGAGCCCTTGAAAACCAAGGGCTCTGGCTGCGTCAAAGCGTCACAGGAGTATCAGTGTGCAGTGAGGAAATGGAAGTCGGACGGCGAGTCGAAGTCGACTTTCTGCACGGTATCGCCCAGCACACCGGTTTTCGGGTCAACGCGGACCGTCACGATCTGATTGCTCTTCTGGTTGGCGATCAGCATGAAGTGGCCGCTCGGGTCGAAGGCGAACTCACGAGGCTCCTTCCCTTCCACGGTGCGGCGCTGGACTTCCTTGAGCTGGCCGCTGGCGGCATCGATGCTGAACACGAGCAGTTCGTTGACGCTGCCACGGTTGGCGACGTACAGGAATTTGCCGTCTGGCGATGTGTGCAGTCCACCAGCGGCGCGATTTTCCTGACCGTCCTTGTTAGCGAGTTCTACCAGTTGCGTACGCTTGAACACGCCGTCGTGGTAATCAAAGACCGCCACTTGGGCGCTCATCTCCATAGTCAGCCAAGCGTGCTTGCCGTCTTTACTGAACGTCAGGTGGCGCGGGCCGCTGCCCGGTGGCAGGTCGACTGATGGCGCCTTCGCCGGCTGCAGCGGTTGCGCTTTTTTAGCGTCGTAGTTGAAGACGAACATCTTGTCCGCTCCCAGATCCATGGCGATCAGGTACTTCCCGTCAGGGGTGGGCACTGCGGCGTGAACGTGGGACGACGCCTGACGCTCCGGGTTGACCTTGCTGGCTTCGTGGGTCGCGGTCTGGGCGACCGGCGCCAGTTTGCCGTCCTTGCCCACCGGCACCACTGCCAGCACGCCACCCGGATCAGGGTGTACGGCGTAATTGGCGACGAAGAGGAAGCGCCCATCCAGGCTCAGGCTGGAATGTGTAGGCTCCTCGCCCTTGGTTTCGACCTGATTGAGGAACGACACGGCATGGGTCTTCGGGTCGATGCTATAGCTGCTGACCTTGCCGACGACGTCAGTCTGGCCCGGACCGTTCTCATTGACTGCGAACAGGTGCCGCTGGTCTTTGGAGAGCGTCAGCCAGGAGGGGTTTTCAGTCTTGATCACCTGCCGCGGCTTGGCGTCGAGTTGGCCGGTCTGGGTGTTGAAGCCGAATCGGTAGATACCTTCGCTGGCGCCGGCGGTGTAAGAGCCGACCAGTACGTCGTAATCAGTCATGGGTTTGGCCTGAGCAGAGAGCGCGGAAAGGCTGCTGGCGAGCACTAACCACGGCAGAAGTCTGGGAGTCATTGGGCTGTTCTCATTTTTGGAGTTGTTGGCGCGCCATGCACGCAGAGGTTCAACGGCTATGACAGCATGTTGCGCAAAGTAGTTGCCCCGGGCCTGGACGGCAAACCTCTCCCCCGGGGCACGCAACACATTTGGAGCCGGCTTGCTGGCGAACCGGGTGGATCTGGCACCACTGCGGCGACAGGAAGAATGCGTTCGCCAGCAAGCCGGCTCCTACGATGGATGTGCGTAGCCGCCCGAACTGGAGTCAGGCGCAGGATCTACAGGTTCGTCGCCTCGTGAGTCAGCGATGCCGGCAAAAGCAGTGCTGAAGTTTACTCCTGCTCCCCCTCTTCATCCTCGTCAGTCGCCGTTATCCCTTGCAGCACAACAATGCGGTGGTCGGCGTTGCCATCGTTGATGACCCAGCTCTGCAATTCGCTGTCGTAGTCAGCGGCGTCGATCTGCGCCAGCGAGAAGCGCCAGACCTTGCGTTCGCGGCCGTCCATGCTTTCGATCTGGAGCATTTCGTCGAGGGTGAATTCGAAGGCGTGCAGGCCGTCGATCTCCAGCATGCTGTGGGATGTCAGCGCGTTCTGCAGTTCGGTGCGCAGGGATTGAGGTGTGGTGGTCATGGCAGTCGTTCGCATCAGTGAAAGCGCGAATGATAGGTGAAAAGACGCCGAAGCGCTGGCCTCGGCGTCTGTCGGTCGGCGGGTCAGTCCTGGACCACTTCCCTGGCGTAGTAGCGCGACGGAATGCCCCAGACGATCAGGGCGATGGCCAGCACGCTGACAGCGAATAACGCGAACAACGCCGGGGTCGCCGTGCCTGTGAGGTCTTTGATGCGGCCTACCATGAACGGCGCGATGATCCCGCCCAGTTGCCCGAGGGAGTTGATCAGCGCGATGCCCGCCGCGGCGGCAATGCCGGTGAGGAAGCGCGGCGGAATGGTCCAGAAAATCGGCATCCAGGCGATGATGCCGGTCATGATCATCGTCATGCCGATCATCAACGGCACCAGTTCCCCGGGAAACAACGCACAGACCAGATAGCCCGCCGCCGTCAGCGTCGCGCAGCCCGCCATGTGCCAGCGGCGCTCGCCGTGACGGTCGGAACTGGCGCCAATCAGCAGGTTGCCAATCACTGCGCCGACGTAGGGGATTACCGTCAGCAGGCCAATGTTCAAGGTGTCGGTCACGCCGGCGGTTTTGATCAACTGCGGCATCCAGAACAACAGACCGGTCAGGGCCATCACCAGGCACAAGTATATGCCGGACATCACGTAGGTGGTCGGGTGCTTCCAGATGTCTTTGACGGTTTGCTTGACGGCAGGCTTGCTCTCTTTCGCCATGCGCGACAGCACCACCTGTTTTTCCTGATCACTGAGCCAGGTGGCGTCTTCGATACGGTCCTTGACCAGCCAGAACACCACACCGCCGAGGAGGATGGACGGAATACCTTCGATCAGGAACAGCCAGCGCCAGCCGGCAAGGCCCATAACGCCATCGAAGTGACCTAGGATCAGGCCTGCGATCGGACCGCCGACGATCCCGCACAGGCAAATGGAGCTTTTGAAGTAGGAGTTGACCCGCGCCCGACGTGAGCCCGGATACCACTGGGTGAAGAAATACAGCACGCCGGGGACAAAGCCGGCTTCCATCACACCGATCAGAAAACGCAGCGTGTAGAACCAGAATTCAGTCTGCACGAACATCATGCAGGCAGAGGCGATGCCCCACGACACCATGATCCGCGCGATCCAGATGCGCGCGCCCACCTTGTGCAGCAGCACATTGCTCGGCACTTCGAAGAGGAAGTAGCCGACGAAGAACAGACTCGCGCCCAGGCCGTAAACGGTTTCGCTGAAGCCCAGGTCACTCGCCATCTGCAGTTTGGCGAAGCTGATGTTGACGCGGTCCAGGTAGGCAAACAGAAAACAGGCGATGAACAACGGCACGATTCGCCAGCTCACCTTGCGGTAGATGCTGTCCTCGAGCGCGTCGGCGTCAAGCCGTTCCAGCGGGATGGCAGTGGCGGTCATGGGTCGCACCTCGTTTTGTTTTTATGAGGGTGTCGCGGTGTACAGGACGCAATGAGGAAAAACCCTGCACGCTCAGGCGGCTGCAGGGTTTGATGCCTTAAAGCTGCTTGATGCCGCCCGGTTGAAAAACAGCCTCGGCCGGTGCGATGCCGTTGATCAGCGGCGCGCCGAACTCATGCTGGCTGATCTCGAAAGTGTCGCCCGGCTGCGTCTTGATGCCATCGGCGAACGACAGCGTGGCGGTGCCGAAGAAATGCACGTGGACGTCCCCCGGCCGCAGAAATTGCGCGTATTTGAAATGGTGATACTCGAGGTTTTCCAGGCTGTGGCACATGTTGGCCTCGCCACTCAGGAACTCCTTCTCCCACAGGACTTCGCCGTTGCGGTGGATGCGGCTGGTGCCCGCCAGGTTCTGTGGCAGATCACCGACGCGCAGCTCCGGGCCGAACGAACAGGCGCGCAGTTTGGAGTGGGCGAGGTACAGGTAATTCTTGCGTTCCATGATGTGATCGGAGAATTCGTTGCCGATGGCGAAGCCCAGACGGTAGGGCTTACCGTCATGCCCGATCACGTACAAACCGCTCAGCTCGGGCTCTTCGCCCGCGTCTTCGGAGAACGGCGGTTGCGGGAACGCTTCGCCCGGACGGATGACAATGCTGCCGTCACCCTTGTAAAACCATTCCGGCTGCACGCCCGGCTGACCTGCCGCCGGCTTGCCGCCTTCCAGGCCCCACTTGAAGATGCGCATGGTGTCGGTCATGGCCGCTTCGTCATTGCCGTGCTGGTGCATTTTGTCCCGCGCCGAGGCACTGCCCAGATGGGTAAGGCCGGTGCCGCTGACCAACAGATGCGCCGGGTCCGGATGATCCAGCGGCGGCAGAATCATCCGGTCCGCTCGCAGCTGCGAGTAATCGTGGTTGTCACCCAGACCGAGGCTGTCGACTTGCTCGGCCAGGGAGATTTGCTTGTCGATGGCCGCCAGCGCCAGATCACGAGTGCTGGTCGCGCCCTGTATTTCACGGACCAGCGGACCGTCGACCAGACCGACTCGACGTTGGCCGTTGCCCAGTTCGAACTGTACTAAATGCATGGGATTCTCCTGTTTAATGTCTGCACGGTCGCCACACCGAAGCGTGGCGACCTGTGGTTAACGAGAGCCGCGCGCGCTGGCGGCGAATTTCGACTCGGGCAAGGCGTGCTTGCGTTCCAGCACACGGTAGACCACGCCGGTCAGTATCAGGCCGCAGATCATGACCCCCGACAGGAAGTACAAGCCGCTGGCCAGATTGCCGGTCAGTTCTTTCAGCCAGCCGATGACAAAGGGGCCGATGTAGCCGCCCAGATTGCCCACCGAGTTGATCAACGCAATACCCGCCGCCGCACTGGCGCCGGCGAAGAATCGCCCGGGCAGGGTCCAGAACACCGCCGTGCAGGAAAACAGCGAAAACGCGACCAGCGACAGCGCCGCCAGTTGCAGCACTGGCACGGTCAGGTAGGCGCTGAGGAACAGGCCGATGGCGCCGATTACATAGAGCACCGCCAAATGACCGTAGCGGTCGTTGAGCCGATCCGAGCTGCGCGGCACGATCAGCAGACCGACGATGCCGAAGATGTACGGCACCGCAGAGATGAAGCCCGTCGTCAGGTCACTGCCGCCGAATTGTTTGATCAGCGTCGGCAACCATAGGCCGAGGCCATAAATGCTCAGCGTCACAGGGAGATAGAACAGCGCCAGCAGCAGCACGCGCTTGTCTTTCAGCGCATGCAACGGATTGCCGTGGCGCGTCTGACCATATTCTTCGAGGTCTTTTTTCAGCTCGCCGGCGAGCCATTGTTTCTCGACCGGGTCCATCCATTTCACGTCTTTCGGGCCATCCGGCAACCAGCGCAAGACCGGCAGGGTCAGCAGAATCGCCGGCGCACCGATGCACAGGAACAGCCACTGCCAGCCATGCAGACCCGCGACGCCTTCCATGCCCAGCAGACCACCGGAAATCGGGCCGGTGATCATCATCGCAATGGGCTGGGAAAGAATGAACAGGCCGAGGATCTTGCCGCGATGGCGGACCGGGAACCATTGGGTGATGTAGTACAGAACGCCGGGAAAGAACCCTGCTTCGGCCGCGCCTAGCAAAAAGCGCATGACATAAAAGCTGGTCGGGCCCTGAATGAACGCCATGCCCATGGTGATGGCGCCCCAGGTGAGCATGATCCGCGCGAACCAGCGCCGCGCGCCGAAACGCTCGAGCATCAGGTTGCTGGGGATTTCCAGCAGAAAGTAGCCAATGAAGAACAGCCCGGCACCCATGCCGTAGGCCGCGTCACCGATACCGACGTCCGCGCCCATGTGCAACTTGGCGAAGCCGACGGCGGAACGGTCCACATAAGCGATCAGGTACAGCAGGATCAGGAAGGGAATGAGTTTCAGGGTGATGCGACGAATAAGCCTGAGTTCCTGGCTCATGGATGCGGTCCTCATTGTTTTTGTTATGGAAGCCTGCGGGGATCGCCTCTGCCTTCGTGTGCGCATTGCTGCGAATGAAGCCGGCAGGGTCGTCCCTCGGTCGAGAACGACTATATAGTATTACTATTTGAGGTTACAACTCTTCCACTCACGACATTTTCAGCCTATTTTAGTCAGCACCTGCAGCCTTTAGTCTTACAAATAAAGCCTTACAATAAGAGTGCTGATTTATGTCTGATTCCAATAAGAAACCTACCCTGCGCTCCGCCCAGTGGTTCGGCACTGCCGACAAGAACGGCTTCATGTACCGCAGCTGGATGAAGAACCAGGGCATCGCCGACCATCAGTTCCAGGGCAAGCCCATCATCGGTATCTGCAACACCTGGTCCGAGCTGACCCCCTGTAACGCCCACTTCCGCACCATCGCCGAGCACGTCAAACGCGGCGTGATCGAAGCCGGTGGTTTCCCGGTTGAATTCCCGGTCTTCTCCAACGGCGAATCGAACCTGCGCCCCACCGCCATGCTGACCCGCAACCTGGCGAGCATGGACGTCGAAGAGGCCATTCGCGGCAACCCGATTGATGGCGTTGTGCTGTTGACCGGCTGCGACAAGACCACCCCTGCCCTATTGATGGGCGCAGCGAGCTGTGACATCCCGGCCATCGTCGTCACCGGCGGACCGATGCTCAACGGCAAGCACAAGGGCAAAGACATCGGCGCCGGCACCATCGTCTGGCAGATGCACGAATCCTATAAAGCGGGACAGATCAGCCTCGACGAATTCCTGTCCGCCGAATCCGGCATGTCGCGCTCGGCGGGTACCTGCAACACCATGGGCACCGCCTCGACCATGGCCTGCATGGCCGAAGCGCTGGGCACTTCGCTGCCGCACAACGCTGCCATTCCTGCTGTCGATTCCCGCCGTTATGTACTGGCGCACATGTCCGGCATGCGCGCCGTGCAGATGGTCAATGAGGACCTGCGGCTGTCGAAGATCCTGACCCGTGAAGCCTTTGAGAACGCCATCCGCGTCAATGCTGCGATCGGTGGCTCCACCAACGCCGTTATCCACCTTAAAGCCATTGCCGGACGTATCGGCGTGGACCTGGAGCTGGACGACTGGACCCGCATCGGTCGCGGCACGCCCACGCTGGTCGACCTGCAGCCTTCCGGGCGCTTCCTGATGGAAGAGTTTTACTACGCCGGTGGCCTGCCCGCCGTGTTGCGCCGTCTGGGTGAGAACAACCTGATCCCGCATCCCGAGGCCTTGACCGCCAATGGCAAGACGCTCTGGGAAAACGTGCAGAACTCGCCCATCTATGGCGACGATGAAGTGATCCGCGCCATCGACAATCCGCTGGTGGCCGACGGTGGCATCTGCGTACTGCGCGGCAACCTCGCGCCTTTGGGCGCTGTGCTCAAACCGTCCGCGGCCACGCCTGCGCTGATGAAGCACCGCGGTCGCGCGGTGGTGTTCGAAAATTTCGACATGTACAAGGCACGGATCAACGATCCGGATCTGGACGTCGACGCCAGCAGCATTCTGGTCATGAAGAACTGCGGTCCGAAGGGTTATCCGGGCATGGCCGAAGTCGGCAACATGGGCCTGCCGGCCAAGCTGCTGGCTCAGGGTGTAACGGATATGGTGCGGATTTCCGATGCCCGCATGAGCGGCACGGCGTACGGCACGGTGGTGTTGCACGTGGCGCCGGAGGCCGCAGCCGGTGGTCCGTTGGCAGTGGTGCAGGAGGGTGACTTCATCGAACTGGATTGCGCGACCGGTCGTCTGCATCTGGACATTCCGGAAGCAGAGCTCGCTGCGCGTCTGGCCGATTGGCAGGCGCCGCCTCAACTCTTGGTTGGTGGCTATCGCCAGCTGTACATCGATCATGTGATGCAGGCGGATCAGGGCTGCGACTTTGACTTCCTGGTCGGCATGCGCGGTTCGGAAGTGCCGCGGCATTCCCATTGATTAGAAGCCATTGATTGAATGCGCCACAGAACGCTGCGTCTGATCTGACTATCACTCGCACCGCAAAACCGTAGGAGCCGGCTTGCTGGCGAACGCTGTGGTCCAGGCGGCTACTGATTCGCTGACCCTCCGCTTTCGCCAGCAAGCCGGCTCCTACGAGGATCTGCGTCTCCTCCGAATATGAGTGCACCGCGCGTCTGCAGGTGGCGCCCCTCCAGGCGCTATCCGCCAATGCTATGATGCGCCGCATTCACCGCTCAGGATCGCCCCGCGCCCCATGGATTACCGTAAGCCCTCCGACCGCAAAAGCATGCACTCGCGCATTGTCCAGGACATCGGCATGCAGATTGTCTCAGGCCGCTTCAAGCCTGATGACAAACTCCCCGCCGAAGCCTTGCTCTGTGAAGAATATGCGGTCAGTCGTCCGGTGCTGCGCGAAGCCACGCGGGTGCTGGTCGCCAAAGGTCTGGTGTATTCCCGGCCACGCGTGGGCACGGTGGTCAAGCCTCGCCGTGAATGGCACATCCTCGACCCGGATGTCCTGCACTGGCTGATGCAAAGCTCACCGCAGAATGAGTTTTTCGCCTTGCTCACCAGCGTGCGCAGCATCATCGAACCGGCTGCTGCAGCCCTTGCCGCGCAACACGCGACCCCCGAAGACATTACCGCCATCGGCGAAGCCTACGAGCGCATGGCCGCCGCGCCAACCGTCGAAGAGGTCTTGCAGCCCGATCTTGATTTCCACAGCCGCATCGCCGACGCCACCCACAACGACCTGCTCGCGCACCTGTGCAACATGCTGTCGCTGGCACTGCGTGAAGCGTTGAAGCATTCCAACAAACGGCCGAATCTGCACGAACTGGCATTACCGCGCCATCGCGCAATCCTCACCGCCATCGAAAACCGCGACGCCCTCGGCGCGCATCACGCCACGCTGGTGCAACTGGACGATGCGCGCAATGCGCTGAACGTCGTGCTGGGGCAAGGCGTGAAGTTGTAGCTCTGCGAAAACGATTAAGGGCGTTTTGCTGAGCTCGACAGCAGATCAAAGGCTTCCGGGCTGAAGGCGGTCCTACTGACCCTGCACGCAATCTCAGGGCAGATAAATGCTGAACAGTCCGCCGCCCAACGGGCCGCCATTGGCGATCTCGATATGGCCGGGGACGCCTTTGCGCTGATGCTGCTTGGCGATGTTCGCCGCAAAATACAAGCCCAACCCGGTGCTGCCGCTGTTCTGATTGATGCCCAACACGTAGTCGGTCTGCTCCTCGATCATGCGCGCAGGAAACCCCGGACCGTCGTCGTTGATACTGATCACCAGTTGCTCGCCGACCTGCCCCGCCGTGATCAGCACTTCACTGCGCGCAAAGCGGATGGCGTTGATGAGCACGTTGGACACCACCGAGCCCACCAGCTCGCGATCAAAAAAGCCCGGCAAACCGAAATCATCCACCACGCAGCGTGCGGTAATGCCCCGACTGGCGAGGACTTCCTGATGGAAGGCCAACTGCGCTTCGATGAAATCATCCAGCTCGTGATAATCAGGGCGCAACGGCAGTTGGTTGACCCCCAGCTTGTACAGCCCCAACAGTTGCACCAGCATGCCGTTCAGGTGAGCGAACTCGTAATCGATGACGCCCTGCTCCGGCGTGCCGCGATAGGCCTCGGGAAGCTGTTTGACCCACTGGCCGTGAGCCTGAATCAACGACCCCAACGAGTTCTTCATGTCATGGACGGTGGACGCAATCACCATGGAAAAGTCGAGCCCGAGATCCTGATCTTTCATTCGCCAAAAGCCCTGAGTCGCAGTTTCTGGAAACGCTCGAAGCGCGGGTCTGTTTCCGGCATCTTGCCCACCATCTTGAGACTGTTCTGACATTCCGCCAGGCTCGCCGCGTCGAGGTTGTGAACGCCCATGTGCAGCAACGACTGCGCCATGTTCAGGGCGATACTGATGTTCTTCGGCTGCAATGCCAGGCCCTGGCGGAACAGGTCCTGCGCTTCGCCAAGCTTGCCGGCACGGTAGCAGCGGATGCCTTGCAGGTTAAAATCGATGGCCGCTTTGCCTGCGCCCAGAATTTCAGGGTCGTCGGTCTGCTTGGCGATGTTCTGCATCACCTGCGGATCGTCACCGTAAATTTCGGCGCAGCTTTTCAGAATCCTGGCGCCAGCGCCTTCCTGGCCGAGCGACTTTAATTGAGAGGCCACCGCCAGCGCCGCATCGGCGCTGAGGAACTGCTCCATGCCCTCAAGTCGCTCCATGGCCTGCTCGGTCAGCTTGGCGGCCATTTCAGGATCGGACGAGGCGACGCTGGTGGCTTTCATCAGACGCGCGCGCACCTGCAGGCCGGCGTCGTTGCCGTTTTCCTTGGCCACCTCGGTCAGGGTCTGATTGATCTCCACGCGGGTGCGCGCATCCAGCCCGCGCTCGCCGCCACGGCTGATGAGTGCCTGGGCAAGACCCAGGTTGGTTTCCGGGTCTTTGAAACGTGAAAACTGACCTTGGGAAACGGCCTGACGATAGGCCTTTGAAGCCCCCTCAAAGTCCTGGTTTTCCAGCGCCAGCTTGCCCAGCAGGCGCTGCCGGCGCACGGCGTATGGCGACAACCGCACGGCTTCTTCAAGCATCTTCTGCGCGCGCTTGTTATCGCCGCTGGCCATCAATACATCGGCCAGCCCGTCGTACAACACCGGCATGGCATTGAAGGCGCGAATCGCTTCCTCGTACACGGTCTGCGCTTCAGCATGGCGCCCGCGCTTGAACAGCAGTTTGCCCAAGGCGACATACGCCCAGGGTTGCGGACGGTCGGCAAGGATCGACTTCAGAAAGGCTTCCAGCGGCTCGTGCTGGTTGAGGTCACGCAGTGCATCGGCTTTATAGCGCAGGCACAGCGGCGCAAAGCGCGGCTCCTGCTGGGTCAGCGCAACGCAGGCGGCCAGCACTTCGCTCGGGTTGCCACGGTCCAGCGCTTGCAAAATCGGCTTGAGCAGGGTCTTGCGCTGGACAATCTTCTCCAGACGCTGGGCCAGGCTCGCACGGTTGAACGGCTTGGTCAGGTACGCATCCGGCTCCCATTCCAGCGCGCTCATTACCATCGCCTGGCTGTTCTCGGCGGTGACCATCACGAACACACTTTCATGGCTGATCAGCCGATCGGTCATCAGGTCTTCGAGCACCTGTTGGCCGTTTTTCTTGCCGTCGCCCAGATTGAAGTCGTGGAGGATGAAGTCGTAGCGCTTCTGCGCGCACATCTTCAGCGCCTGCTCGCCGTTGTCGGCGGTGTCCACTTCCTTGACGCCCAACTCGCGCAGCATCGATCGAACCGAGCTGCGGAAGTCGGAGAAATCGTCGACGATCAGAAAGGTTTTTTGGTTCCACGCCAGCATCGAGATTCCTGTCACCGGATAAATTCGGCCCTGAGGCACTTGCAAGGGCGGCGGCCTCATTCCCAGCGTCCGGGCAGAGGCGGCCAATAGAGTTGCGGCATGACCCGCTTGTGCGAGTTATCGGCGGCAGCGCAGCAAAGCTTAGGCATGTCGCGCGGGAAAAAGTGACGCGCCGGCGCGGTTTTGACAGAACGTCAACGCCAACGACGGCATTCATGAATGGGTAAAGTCCTTGGGTGCTCCGCCGATATCCAGTCATGCAACGCGTATCCAACCAGCCGTACCCCCATCCCCGTCCGAGTGCACTCCATGTCCTGGCTGACCGACCTGAAATTGAAGACCAAGCTGCTTTCGGCTTTCTGCTTGTGCGCGCTGATCACCGTGGTGGTGGGCGTTTTGGGACAGAGCGGCAGTTCGCGCCTGTACGATCTGTTTCAAGGAACGGTGGACAACAACCTGGTATCGATCATCAAGATCGACTCGGTAAAGGCCAACGTCATCGCGACCAACCGTGACTTCTTTAAAGTCATCGGGCTGAGCGTGCTCAAGGCCAACCCGGACGACATCAACGGGGCGATCCAGTCGCTGAAGGAAAACCAGGCCCAGGCCGAAGCGGACTTCAAGGTCTATCGCGCCACGCCGCTGCAGGCGGATGAGAAAGCCGCCGGTGATGATTTCGAGCGTGACTGGGCAACCTACATCAGCGCTGCCCTCAATGCCTTGTCGGTGGTGCAGAGCGGCGATATCGAACAAGCCAGCAGACTGGCGAGCACCAGCGTGACGCCCAGCTATCGCAAGACCATGGGCGAGCTGAAAATCATGGTCGAATCCAACATGCGCCAAGCCAAAGAGCAGGCGATGGCGGGGGTCGAGACGGATAAGCAAGTGACGTGGACGTTGATCATCGGCTCGTTGATTGCCGTGATCTGTGCCATTGCCCTTGGCCTGTTGGTAACGCGGATGATCACCCGGCCGATTTATCGCTCGGTGGAAAGCGCCTCGCGTGTCGCCAATGGCGACCTGAGCCAGCCGATTCACTTCTCCGGCCAGGACGAAACAGGCCAACTGCTCAAGGCCTTGTCCAACATGCAGGGCAGCCTGAAGGGCACGGTTCAGCAGATCGCCACCGCGTCGGATCAACTGGCGTCCGCCGCTGAAGAACTGACCACCGTGACCGACGACAGCTCCCGCGGGCTGATGCGGCAGAACGATGAGATTCAACAAGCCGCGACCGCAGTGAACGAGATGACCGCCGCAGTGGAAGAAGTGGCGCGCAACGCCGCGAGCGCCTCGCAGGTGTCGGCACAGACCGCCGAAGATGCCCTCAAAGGCCAGCAACAAGTGCAGCAGGCCGTGAGCGCGATGAACACCATGACCCTGGAAATCACCGACTCGACGCAACGTGTCGAAGCGCTCGCCGGGCAGATCCGCGACATCACCAAGGTGCTCGACGTCATCCGCGGGATCGCTGAACAAACCAACCTGTTGGCGCTCAACGCCGCCATCGAAGCCGCCCGCGCCGGCGAGCAGGGCCGAGGCTTTGCGGTGGTGGCGGACGAAGTTCGCGCCCTCGCCCACCGCACCCAGACCTCCACGGGCGAAATCGAATCAATGATCACCAAAGTGCGTAATGGCGCCGACGATGCCGTGCAGGCCATGGGCAAAAGTCAGGCGATCGCCGTGCACACCCAATCACTTGCCACTGAGGCCGGGCTCGCGCTGGAACGCATCAGCGACGGCGTCAGCCAGATGAACGAACGCAACCTGGTGATCGCCAGTGCGGCGGAAGAGCAGGCGCAAGTGGCCCGCGAGGTGGACCGCAATCTGGTGAACATTCAGGACCTGTCGACGCAAACCGCCGCAGGCGCCCATCAAACCAGCGCGTCGAGCCAGGCACTCTCGCGACTGGCCGTGTCGTTCCACGCCATGGTCGGCAAATTCACGCTCTGACCGGCCAGGCGTTTCAGGGCTGGCCACCCAATCGCCAGCCTGAGACAAAATGGCGTATTGACTAATTTGCCACCCGATTTGTCGAAAATGACATTTCGGGTACAATCCCCGCCCGCCGCAGGGGATGGACCTGATGACCAGGTGTTGCGGTGGATGATGTGTACTCAAGCTGCTGATTCCAATGATCGAATAAAAAGCACAGCGCCGAGGGACATAGAAGATGAGGTCGACCTTTTTACTGGCCTCTTGACCCTTCCTCCTCGTTTTCCGAGAGCGAAGCCTGTCTGACGTTCGCGCCGCCACCGGCGCCCGGCATTGCAGGACGATGCGCGACGATTGCGGCAGGCGGATAACTTTCTATCTATTGGATGATTCGATGTTCAAGAAAACGAGCACGGCTCTATTGGGCCTGGCGATTTCGGCAACCTTCCTGCAGGCCCATGCCGCAGAAAGCAAGAAAGTCGATGTACTGCTGATCGGCGGCGGCATCATGAGTTCGACCCTGGGCGTCTGGCTCAATGAACTCGAGCCGAGCTGGTCGATGGAAATGGTCGAGCGCCTCGACGCAGTCGCCGAAGAAAGCTCCAACGGCTGGAACAACGCCGGCACCGGTCACTCCGGCCTCGCTGAGCTGAACTACACGCCGGAAGACAAAGACGGCAAGGTCAACATTTCCAAAGCCATCGAGATCAACGAAGCCTTTCAGGTCACCCGTCAGTTCCTGTCCTGGCAGGTCCGGCAGAGCGTTCTGAAGAACCCGCCTTCGTTCATCAACACCACACCGCACATGAGCTTTGTGTGGGGCGATGACAACATCAAATTCCTGAAGAAGCGTTACGACGCGCTGCAAGCCAGCCCGCTGTTCCGCCCGATGCAGTACTCCGAAGACCCGGCGCAGATCGCCAAGTGGGTCCCGCTGATGATGGAAGGCCGTGATCCTTCGCAGAAGCTGGCGACCACCTGGACGCCTATCGGCACCGACGTCAACTGGGGCGAAGTCACCCGCCAGTACGTCTCCTACCTGCAGACCCGCCCCAACTTCGACTTGAAGCTGTCCAGCGAAGTCAACGACATCACCCGTAACGACGACGGCTCGTGGCACGTTGAATACAAGAACCTGAAAGACGGCACCACCACCGGTACCGACGCCAAGTTCCTGTTCATCGGCGCAGGCGGCGGCGCGTTGAAGCTGCTGCAGAAATCCGGCGTTCCCGAGGCTCAGGACTACGCGGGCTTCCCGGTTGGCGGTTCGTTCCTGGTGACCGAAAACCCGACCGTTGCCATGCAGCACATGGCCAAGGCTTACGGCATCGCGTCCACCGGCGCGCCACCCATGTCGGTTCCGCACCTGGACACCCGCGTACTGGACGGCAAGCGCGTCATCCTGTTTGGCCCGTTCGCCACCTTCTCCACCAAGTTTCTGAAAGAAGGTTCGTACCTGGACCTGTTCAGCAGCATGACCACCCACAACCTCTGGCCAATGACCAAAGTGGGCATCGAGCAGTATCCGCTGGTCGAGTACCTCGCCGGTCAGCTGATGCTGTCTGACGACGACCGCTTCAAGGCGCTGCAGGAATACTTCCCGCACGCCAAGAAAGAAGACTGGCGCCTGTGGCAAGCCGGTCAGCGCGTGCAGATCATCAAGCGTGATGCGGACAAGGGCGGCGTGCTGAAACTGGGCACCGAAGTCGTTTCCTCGCAGGACGGCACCATTGCCGCGCTGCTGGGCGCATCGCCGGGTGCTTCGACCGCTGCGCCGATCATGCTGAACGTCCTTGAAAAACTCTTCAAAACCCAGGTCGCGACGCCAGAGTGGCAAGCGAAGATTCACCAGATCGTGCCGAGCTATGGCACCAAGCTGAATGATTCGCCTGCCGCTGTGCAGCAAGAGTGGAACTACACCGCCGAAGTGCTGCAACTGGGCAAGCCGCCTGTGCTCGATCAGAGCGTCGGCACCAGCACGACCGCACCGGGCAAGCCTGCTGAAAGCAAGCCAGCCAGCGACATGGCGCTGTAACAACGCCTCACCGGTGCGCATCTTCCCTGATGCCGCTGTTCAAGAAAGCCACGAGACTCCGCGTCTCGTGGCTTTTTTATTGCGTGTACATTCCCTTGACCCCTCCGCCCCTCAATGCCCTGCCCTGCGAACATGCTTCGGCGTTTACGACTTGAACTGAACGGCAAGCCTCAGTGCTGTGTCCATTCAATAGAAGCCATCAGGGAGAAGGTCATGGACGCTCACACCATTCACAGGCTCAGGGATGTCGTCGTCATCGGAGGCTCGCAGGGGGCGACGGAAGCCCTGCGCATCCTGCTCGCCAGGCTGCCGGCGGATTTCCCCGCCGCTGTCATGATCGTCATCCACACGAACCCGTCCAGCCCGGACTACATGGCCTCAGTGCTCGGTCGCTACTCAACGCTGCCTGTCGACTATGGTCAGGAAGGCGAGCAGGTCCTGCCAGGACGCGTGTATCTGGCCCCTGCGGATCGCCATCTGGAGCTTGTCGCGCCCGGTAACATTCTTCTGCACGACGGGCCGAAGGTGTCGTTCGCACGCCCTGCGGCCGATCGGCTGTTCATCACCGCTGCCGAAGTACTGGGCAGCCGGGTGATCAGTCTGGTGTTGTCAGGGGGCGACTCGGATGGTTCGGACGGTGCGGTCGTGGTCGAGAACGCCGGTGGCTTGAGCTTCGTTCAGCACCCCGAAGAAGCACCGGTGCCCAGCATGCCGATTCAAGCGATGCGTAAAACCACGTCCAGCGAGCCACTGAGGGCGCAAGACATGGCGGACGCGCTGATCAACGCGGTCGGCCGCGTCCACCGTTGACATATCCACAAGAGGTCAAGTGAGCATGCCAGGAGGCCAACAGCCGCCGTCAGGCGCCTTCGATTTACTGGACCTGGGCCCGGGGCGAAACACGGCTGTGTTCCGCCTCACCCTGGCGTTCATGGTCCTGGTGCTGCTGACGTTCATCTCGGTTGAAGGGTGGCGCGCCTGGCGCGACTACAACCACGCCTACGACTTTGCACGTGACTCGGTCACCAACCTGGCCCGCGCCACCGCGCAGCACGCTGAGGACGCCATCCGGCAGGTCGACATCCTTACCTACACGCTGGGCGAGCGCGTCGAGGGCGACGGGTTGGCCAGCATTAACGTTCCGCGCATCCATGCGCTGATGGTTCAGCAGTCCAGGCTCATGCCGCAGCTCCACGGGCTGTTCATTTATGGCGCCGACGGTCGATGGATCGTCACAGACAAGGACGTGACCCCGGACACGGCAAACAACGCCGACCGTGATTACTTCGATTACCACCGCACCCACACTGATCACCGTGTGCGCATCAGCAACGTGGTCAAAAGCCGCTCCACCGGGGAACTGATCATCCCGGTCTCCCGAAGGCTGAATAACCCTGACGGCTCCTTCGCAGGCGTCGTACTGGGAACCATCAAACTCAATTACTTTTTGAATTATTACGGCGATTTCAAGATTGATGATCGCGGCGCACTGGTCCTGGCGATGCGCGACGGCACCATCCTGGTCAGGCGTCCGTTCGTGGATTCGGTGGTCGGGCAAAGTCTGGCGGACAGCGAGATCTTCAGAAACTACCTGCCGACCGCCAACGAAGGGGTAGCCGAAGTAAAGGCTGTCGTCGACGGCACTCACCGGCTGTACGGCTTCCGCGCCCTGTCCACTTACCCGCTGGTGGTCGAAGCCGGGCTGTCGAAAGAATCCTTCGTCGGGCCGTGGCGCCATGATCTGCTCAAGTCCGGACTCGTGCTGTTGCTTCTGGTGACAGGCTTCATTGGTTTTGCCTTCGTGGTCCTCACCCAGCTGCGCCGGCGCATGGCCATGGAGAGCGAGATTCGCCTCGCCCATCAGGCGGTCAAAGACATGGCGCTGACGGACAGCCTGACCGGGTTGGGCAATCGGCGGCAACTCGACATGGCACTCATCAGCGAAATCGGTCGCGCGAAACGACAGCGCTACCCGCTCGCGTTAATCATGCTGGACATTGATTATTTCAAGCGCTTCAACGACCGCTATGGCCACGCGGCGGGTGATGACTGTCTGCAGCGAGTCGCTCAGGCAATCACCAGCGTATTGAAACGGCCTGCCGACCTCGCCGTTCGCTATGGTGGCGAAGAATTCACGGTCCTGCTGCCGGACACCGACATTCTCGGTGCGGGCCGCGTCGCCGAAGACATCCTGCAGGCGATCCGAGGCATCGCACTGGAGCACGCCGATCATCCTGAACGAATTGTCACCGCGAGCGCAGGCGTTACCGTCAGATTGCCCGCGTTGGAGGAGACGACGCCTGCCGGGATGATCAAAGCGGCGGATGCCTATCTTTATTACGCTAAAAACAATGGCCGCAATCGGTGGTACGCGGACAAGCATCCACAAACGGGGGCGCAAGCGTAATCAAGAGGGTCAGTCGGATGGCCAGGCGGCCGAAAGGTGTCACCGGAGAGGAGGAATGCAGGCAGTGCTGAGGATGAATCGGATGTGTCCCCTGCAGGAATCGAACCTGCATCTAGCCCTTAGGAGGGGCTCGTTCTATCCGTTGAACTAAGAGGACACCAAAACAGACGGCGTGCATCTTAACGACATGGCGCTGGCTTGTCATGTCGTCATTATCAACCTGGGCTGTAGGCGGCTTCCGCTCCTCAAAACACCAGTCGTGCAGAATGCAATGACGGGACAGACCGGTATTGCAAAACGCAACCCTGCGACACCCGGAAGTAATCCTAACTTATTGTTTTTTAAGGAGTTAAATCTGCTGGCCTATTGGCATGCAGGCTGCATTAGTCATTGCCAATCACCCCTCTGAACGCCATCGCAGTGAAGGTACCCCAGATGAACATGACACTGTCTTTGCTCAATGCTGCCGCGCTCGTCGCTCTGGTTGTTTTTCACTTTCAGGGAGATGGCAACACGTCAGAAGGCGTCGCCTCAGAGGGCATTGCCGTTCACGCTCAGCCTCATCACCTTATGCAACAAGCGGCCAGATTCGCGGCAATGCCAAATCAGGGCACGGAAGCCATTCTGGCCCACGATAACGAAGAGGCCGTGCCCGTCAGCCGTACTGACCGCTGGGTGTTCTGATCAAGATCGATGATGAGTGCCTGTCGCCGCACTGCCCGCCCTCTTGAAGAGAGCACCCCATTAGAGAGAAGCCATGTCCAAAGCAGCAATTTCATTCCTGATTCTGGCACTGATGGCCGTAGCGGCGGATCAGCTGTTGATCCCGTCGATGGAAACCATGAGCGTACTGGCGAAAGCCGCAGCCGGCATATTTGCCAGCTTGTTCGTCGCTGCACTGTTCGTAGGGCGCCGCATCAAATTTGATCCGGTGCTGCGCCAGGCCAAGCCGTGAGCCACCGCTAGCCTTCGGCAATGCATCAAGCATGGATTAGCCGCCACCTGGCGGCTTGAGCGCCCGCACGAACGACCAGGCTCAAACAGACCCTTCGTCTCTTTCTCGACTCCCCCCTCGTATTATCCCCACTCTCGCACTACGCTGAGGACAGATAGCCATCACGGCGCTAACCCAGTACCGTAAGGGCAATCCGCAGCTGGCTTTGCAAACTGGAACGCATTTCGGATAATTGGTGCTGGCTAAACGCCTTTATCTAGTTCAATATTTGTCACACATTTGACGCCAAGGAATCGACGCACTGGTGCAGGATGGCGATCCTTTATCGGGTTGGTTGAACATTTCGTCTAAAAGACAGTCAGAGACTGACATCTCGCGGCCTAATGCAAGAACCGCCTCTCTCTTTGAACTAATTCGGTTAAATATATGAGCCCTATGAAACAGGCCAATTATTCCAGTCGCACAGCTGACAAGTTCGTCGTTCGTCTACCTGAAGGCATGCGCGAGCGTATTGCGGACGTTGCCAAGCAGCATCATCGCAGCATGAATTCAGAAATTATCGCCCGTATAGAGCAAAGTTTGCTTCAAGAAGGCGCGCTGGGTGATGAGCCAAGCCTGCGTTTGGACAGCCCGGAGCTTTCGCTTCATGAGCGTGAGCTTCTGCAGCGCTTCCGTCAGCTGGCTCACCGCCAACAGAATGCCCTCGTTTCTCTGATTGCACATGACACTAGCCTGGCAAACGACGACGAATAACACGTTTAGCCAGAGACTTGAAAGCCAGCGCCTTGCTGGCTTTTTTGTATCCGCGATTCGACACGCCCCCCGTTGATGCACATAAAAAAACCGCCCGGAAGGCGGTTTTTTTTCAAGCGTGTCCTCAGAGCAAAAACAGCGTCGCCAGGCCAAGGAAGATAAAGAACCCGCCGCTGTCGGTCATCGCAGTGATCATCACACTGGCACCCATGGCGGGATCGCGCCCGAACCGCGCCAGCGTCATCGGAATCAGCACGCCCATGAGCGCCGCCAACAGCAAATTCAATGTCATGGCGACGGTCATCACTACCCCGAGTGACCAGCTGTGGTACAGCAGGTAAGCGACGATCCCGATCACACCCCCCCACACCAGGCCGTTGACGAGCGCCACACCCAACTCTTTGCGCATCAATCGCGAGGTGTTGCCGGTGTTGACCTGATCCAGAGCCATCGCCCGAACGATCATGGTGATGGTCTGATTGCCGGAGTTGCCGCCAATGCCCGCCACGATCGGCATCAAGGCGGCCAGCGCCACGAGCTTTTCGATGGAGCCTTCGAACAGGCCAATGACCCGCGAGGCCAGAAAAGCGGTGATCAGGTTGACGGCCAGCCAGGACCAGCGGTTACGCAGCGATCGCCATACCGAGGCGAAGATGTCTTCTTCTTCGCGCAGACCCGCCATGTTGAGGACTTCGGTCTCGCTCTCTTCACGGATAAGGTCGACCATTTCGTCGATGGTCAGGCGGCCGATCAGCTTGCCGTTCTTGTCGACCACCGGAGAGGAAATCAAGTCGTAGCGCTCGAATGCCTGGGCGGCTTCATAAGCGTCGCCGTCGGGATGAAAGCTTACCGGGTCATTGGCCATGACCTCCGAGACCTGTTTCTCGGGGTCGTTGACCAGCAGACGCTTGATGGGCAGCACACCTTTGAGCACGCCGTCGGAATCGACGACAAACAGCTTGTCGGTATGGCCGGGCAACTCTTTGAGGCGGCGCAGATAACGCAGAACCACTTCGAGGCTGACATCCTCACGGATGGTCACCATCTCGAAGTCCATCAGGGCGCCGACCTGATCCTCGTCGTAGGACAGGGCGGAACGTACGCGTTCGCGCTGCTGACTGTCCAGCGCCTCCATCAGCTCGTGGACGACGTCGCGCGGCAGCTCCGGGGCAAGGTCGGCAAGCTCGTCGGCGTCCATCTCCTTGGCGGCCGCCAGCAGCTCGTGATCGTCCATGTCGGCGATCAGGGTTTCCCGAACGGAGTCGGACACTTCAAGAAGAATGTCACCGTCACGCTCGGCCTTCACCAACTGCCAGACCGTCAAGCGGTCTTCGAGGGGAAGCGCTTCAAGGATATAGGCAACGTCGGCGGAGTGCAGGTCGTCGAGCTTGCGCTGCAGCTCGACGAGGTTTTGCCGGTGAACGAGGTTCTCGACACGATCCTGGTGCTGGCCTTCCTGACGGTGCGTCAGGTCTTCGACGATGCGCTGACGCTGCAGCAAGTCGATGACTTGGGCGAGACGATCCTGAAGACTTTCCTGCGTTTTTTTAACTTCGATTTGGGTCATAGGCGAACTCCACCCCCAGCAGTGGAACCCGCCAGAAGATCAATCAGTCGATTCTTGATTGTTAAAACTTAGTGTTGAGTTGCTACTGGGTAAGTCCATGGAAGAAGTCCACAAGCCCCGACGGGGCTGACGGGCGCAATGATACACCGCTTGCCCGGAAGGCAGGCTAAAAATTCAACCCGAAACAATCGGTTGCAACACATCGTTAGCCGCTGGCCGAGTCGCCATGGCAGCGCCGTCACATCCCGTGAACAAAACACGCTCGCCGCGATAAATCGTCATCGCTAACCTTTGCGGACACTGGCCAGGGAGGACACTGCGATGCTTAACGCCAAAAAAGTTTTCATTACGCTGCTGATTTTTACGTCGACTGGCGCGGCGGCGACTGCCGTCAATCGCTGCGAGGACCACCGTGGCAGCGTGACCTTTACGACGCTCAGCTGCCCGAACGACCAAGCCCTGTCGTCACACCCTATCAACCCAGCCTCGGGAATGACTTTCACCGCGGCTGCTGCGGATTCAAAGGCGGACACAGCGCCTAAGCGCAACGAGGTAACGGTCGTGGGACAGCGCGATGACGGCTGCGGCAATGTGTTGAGCGCGGAACTGCGCCGCAAGGCAATCATCAACCAGCAAACCCCAACGGGCATGACAAAACGGGACGTGGAAAACTTACTGGGCCGCCCGGACAAGATCATCAGCCGCAACGCTGAAGTCCGGTACGTTTATGACGAGAAGAAGGGACGCAGTAGACAGGTGTCGTTCGACGAGCGCGGTTGCGTAAAAGGCAAACGCTAGAAAGCAAAAAGCCCGCATTTACATGCGGGCTTTTCGTTTTATGGTGCACTCGACAGGATTCGAACCTGTGACCGCTCGGTTCGTAGCCGAGTACTCTATCCAGCTGAGCTACGAGTGCAGATGGCGCTTTTTAAACCAGTTCACCTCTGGCCATTGCGTTTTACTTCTGGAAGTGAGTGGTGCTTCCGAAGACCTGTTGAAGCCAGGCTCTTTCTAACTTAAGACAGTTATCTGTATCACTACAAACAACGCTTAAATGGTGCACTCGACAGGATTCGAACCTGTGACCGCTCGGTTCGTAGCCGAGTACTCTATCCAGCTGAGCTACGAGTGCATTTGTTGCCGCGCATTATAGGCCGTCAAATCTCTTGGTCAAGCACTTTTTCTAGTAAATTCAACAACTTACCGATCAAGCCAGATTACAACGTACTACGCAAATAATGGCGGAGAACGGGGGATTCGAACCCCCGACACCCTTTTGAGGTGTACTCCCTTAGCAGGGGAGCGCCTTCGGCCACTCGGCCAGCTCTCCGCAACACGGGGCGTATAATAACCACCCTTT
>NZ_DASVUM010000142.1:0-10512 GCF_036387035.1 Pseudomonas sp.
TTGATGCCGTCGACCACGATTTCGTCCAGCGCGTTACGCATCCGCGCCATGGCTTCATCGCGGGTTGCGCCCCACGTGATCAGCTTGCCGATCAGCGAGTCGTAGTTGGACGGAACCTTGTAGCCGCTGTACAGGTGCGAATCCACACGCACGCCGTTGCCGCCCGGCGCGTGGAAATGCTTGACCAGCCCCGGGCTCGGGATGAAGGTCTTCGGGTCTTCAGCGTTGATCCGGCATTCCAGCGCATGCCCGGTGATGACCACGTCATCCTGGGTGTACGACAGCTTGTTGCCGGCGGCGATGCTGAGCATCTCCTTGACGATGTCGATACCGGTGACCATCTCCGAAACCGGGTGCTCCACCTGAACACGGGTGTTCATTTCGATGAAGTAAAACCGGCCGTTCTCGTACAGAAACTCGAACGTGCCAGCACCACGGTAGCCAATGTCAATGCACGCCTTCACGCAGCTGGCGAACACCGCCTGACGCGCTTCTTCGTCGATGAACGGCGCCGGCGCTTCTTCCAGCACCTTCTGGTGACGGCGCTGCAGGGAGCAGTCGCGATCACCCAGGTGAATGGCCTGGCCCTGACCGTCGGAGATGACCTGCACTTCCACGTGACGCGGATTGGTCAGGTATTTCTCCAGATAGACCATCGGGTTGCTGAACCAGGCAGCCGCTTCAGCGCGGGTCTGCTTGGCCGCTTCGATCAGGTCTTCTTCTTTGTGCACTACACGCATGCCGCGACCACCGCCGCCGCCAGCGGCCTTGATGATCACCGGATAGCCCACTTCACGGCCAATGCGCAGCGCGGTTTCTTCGTCTTCCGGCAACGGGCCGTCAGAACCAGGAACGGTAGGCACGCTGGCGAGCTTCATGGCGTCTTTGGCGGAAACCTTGTCGCCCATCAGGCGAATGGTCTCGGCTTTCGGGCCGATGAAGGCAAAACCGGACTTCTCGACCTGCTCGGCAAAGTCTGCGTTTTCCGCGAGGAAACCGTAGCCCGGGTGAATCGCCGTGGCGCCGGTCAGTTCCGCGGCCGAAATAATGGCCGGAATGTTCAGGTACGACAGGTTGGCCGGCGCCGGGCCGATACAGACGGTTTCGTCTGCCAGGCCAAGGTGCATCAGCTCACGGTCTGCCGTGGAATGGACCGCGACGGTCTTGATGCCCAGTTCTTTACAGGCACGCAAGATGCGCAAGGCGATTTCGCCGCGGTTGGCGATCAGGACTTTTTCCAACATCGCAGGCTCTCCCCGGTTCAAACGATGGTGAACAGCGGCTGGTCATACTCAACCGGCTGACCGTTTTCTACCAGGATGGATTCGATCACACCGCTGACTTCAGCTTCGATGTGGTTCATCATTTTCATCGCTTCAACGATGCAAATGGTGTCGCCTTTCTTGACCGTCTTGCCGACTTCGACGAACGCTGGCGAGCCAGGCGCTGGTGTGCGGTAGAAGGTGCCGACCATTGGCGATTTGACCACGGTGCCGTTGAGCTTTGGCGCAGAAGGTGCTTCAGCGGCAGCCACTGGCGCGGCAACCGGGGCTGGCGCAGGGGCGGCCATCGGAGCAGGCGCGTAATACTGTTGTGCTGGGGTCTTGCTGTGACGGCTGATCCGTACGGATTCTTCGCCTTCACGGATTTCCAGTTCGTCGATGCCGGACTCTTCCAGCAATTCGATCAACTTTTTGACTTTACGGATATCCATTAATCATCAACTCCCAAGGGACGGTCAGGGGGATTTGGTAGCCGGTTCCGGCGGTCGGGCTCAGTGCTGGACTGCGCCGTTCACACCGTAGAACGCTTGGCCAATTGTTCCAGGGCGGCCTCCAGGGCCAGTCGGTAACCACTGGCGCCAAGGCCGCAGATCACGCCTACAGCAACATCTGAAAAGTAGGAGTGATGGCGGAAAGGTTCGCGCTTGTGCACGTTCGACAGGTGCACTTCGATGAATGGGATGCTCACTCCCAGCAACGCGTCACGTATCGCAACGCTTGTGTGCGTAAAAGCGGCCGGATTGATCAGGATGAAGTCCACGCCTTCATCGCGGGCAGCGTGGATGCGGTCGATCAACTCGTATTCAGCGTTGCTCTGCAGGTACATCAGATGGTGACCGGCTTCGCGCGCGCGCTGTTCCAGATCCTGGTTGATGTCGGCCAACGTGATCGAGCCATAGATCCCCGGTTCACGGGTTCCCAGCAGGTTCAGGTTAGGTCCGTGAAGAACCAGAAAAGTCGCCATCGGTTGTTCCTTGTTGTTCGCGTTTTCGACGCTCACATGCCGAGTGAGCCGCTGATGGGCAGCGACTATGCCGGAAAGTACGATGGACTGTCCAGTTACCCACAATATTCAGCACGATGCCCGATGTTCGCGCGAAGTTTGTGACCGTGGCGCTAAATTTGGTCATTTGCTCTAGAAAGCCGCTCCGAGAACGCTTCAACGTCGATTTCGCCGACGACACGTACGTTTTCCAGTTCATTGCCGTTTTTTCCAAAAAACAGCAGCGCGGGAGGGCCGAACAGTTTGTAGCGATCCAGGAGGGCGCGTTGTTCAGGGCTGCTGTCGGTCATATCGAAGCGGATCAGCCTGAAGGCGCCCAGTTGGCTGACGATGTTCGGATCCGGCAGCACCTCGTGCTCGATGACCCTGCAGCTGATGCACCAGTCGGCGTACCAGTCCACCAGCACCGGCTGGCCTGCGCTTTTGGACTCCGCGAGGATTCTGTCCAGTTCGCTGGCCTGGGTCACTGTCTGCCAGCGGCTGTCTGATGTCGGTTGAGCAGGGCCCGAAATCATCCGTGCCTGCCCCAAGGGGCGCAGCGGATCGGTCTGGCCGCTTAGCGCGCCGTACCAGCAAGCAAGGGCGTACACCAGCAGGAACAAGCCAGGCAATTGAGCGAGGCGCCCGCGCGTGGTCTTTTTGCCGAACTCCAGCGCGCCCAGAAATAGCGCAACACCGGCCCCTAGCAGCCCGATCAACAACAACGTGGCCTGCCCCGGAATCACCCGGCTGAGCAAACCGATGGCCAAGGCCAGCAAAAGCACGCCGATGGCGTTCTTCACCGCGACCAGCCACGGCCCGCTTTTCGGCAGCCACGCCGCGCCGCCGGTGGCCACCAGGACCAGCGGCGCGCCCATGCCCAGGCCCAGAGCGAACAGCTTCAAGGCCCCGCCTAACGCATCGCCGCTGGCGCTTATATAAAGCAGTGCGCCGGCCAACGGTGCAGAGACACAAGGCGAAACCAGCAGGCTTGAAACCACACCGAGAACTGCCGCACCCCACAGGGATCCGCCCTGCGTATTGCCGGCAATGCGATCCAGCCGGTCATTGAGCGCGCGGGGCAGGCGCAGCTCGAAGAGGCCGAACATGGCGACGGCGAAGAGCGCAAAGAACCCGGCGAACGGCACCAGCACCCAGGCGGATTGCAGGCGTGCTTGCAGATTGAGGCTGGCGCCAAACATGCCCATCAGTGCCCCCAGGATGGCGAAGCAGATCGCCATCGGCAGCACGTAGGCCAAGGACAAAGAGAACCCGCGCAGCCCGCCGATCTGCCCGCGCAGGACGACGCCGGAGAGGATTGGCAACATCGGCAACACGCACGGCGTGAAGGTCAGGCCGACGCCAGCGAGAAAGAACAGCAGCAGCTGTTTCCAGCTGAACTCGACGTTGGTGACGTCGCCAGCGAGAGGGATATCGGAGGCGGCAGGGCTCGTGCCGCCGATGCTCACGCGCTCGGTTTCAGGCGGGTAACAGAGCCCTTTGTCAGCGCAGCCCTGATAGGTGACGACCAGGGTGAACGGTCGGTTATCGCCGGCTTTGCGTGGCAGGCTGACGTCGAGAATGCCGTGGTAGACCTCGACGTCGCCGAAGTACTCATCGTGCTTTTTTTCGCCGTCCGGCAGTTGCGCGGCGCCAAGGCCGATGTCGGCAGGCTCTGTGCGGAACTGAAAGCGATGGCGATACAGGTAGTAGCCTTCTGTGGCGACAAACTGCAGTTTGATGGCGTTAGGGGTGGTGTCGCTCAGGTTCAGCTGGAACGCTTGCCGGACCGGCAGGAAATCCTTGGTGTTGTCGACTGCTGCGCTGCCCAGTGTGGCGCTCGATCTGTTCTCGAGAAAGCCCGCGCCAACAGCGGGCAGGGCACAGATGAGCAGTAGCAGACAAAGCAGGCGGCGCATGGCGGTCTCGCATTACAGAAGTCCGCGCATGATAGCGGAGTGGCTGCGGCCGTGCAGGGAGGGCTGGGTTTCTTCGGTCTGAAAATGGTGTAGGACGCAGCCCGTTACACAATGTCAGGTTGGGTGTGTCTGCTCAGCGTCGACGCTGCAACTCGCTTTTCCAGCCCATGCACTTGATTGCGGCCTGCTTTCTTTGCGCGGTACAGCGCCTCGTCTGCCTGCGAGGCCATCATGAGCGCGTCGTCGTCCTCGGCGATTTCCACCACGCCAGCACTGAACGTGCAGAACAAATCGACAGGCTGCGCGGGATAGTGAATCTCGGCGAACCGCTGGCGGATTTCGTCGAGTACACCATGAGCTGCTGCAAGGTCGGTGTCTGGCATGACCACCGCGAATTCTTCACCACCGTAACGCCCGATGTAATCGGTCTTGCGCAGACGCTGCTTGAGGAACAGCGCCAGGCTCTTGATCACGCGGTCTCCCATGGGGTGGCCGTGGCTGTCGTTGACCTTCTTGAAATGGTCGATGTCCAGCATGGCGAAGCTCAAGGGCTTGTTCTCTCGCCGCGCGCGGAAGCTACAGTCTTCGAGCAATTGCAGGATGTGCGTGTGGTTGTAGAGCCCAGTCAGGCTGTCACGGATCATCCGCGCCTTAAGGCTCCGCGCCCGCGCCGCGCGGTTGCGCACGGTAGTAATA
This sequence comes from Pseudomonas sp., assembly GCF_036387035.1. Lineage (GTDB taxonomy): Bacteria > Pseudomonadota > Gammaproteobacteria > Pseudomonadales > Pseudomonadaceae > Aquipseudomonas. Next base: position 4,881 of record NZ_DASVUM010000142.1, read on the forward strand.
AGGTGGCGCGCCTTGATGGGTTTGGTGAGAAAGTCATCGCCGCCTTCGCTCATCGCATCCAACTGCTTGTCCAGATCGTCCTCGGCGGAGAGGTAGATGATCGGCACGCTGACGTAGCGGTCATTGTGCCGGATCACCTTGGCCAGCTCGGTCCCGGTACAGCCTGGCATGTACATGTCGAGGATGATCAGGTCCGGCTGAAAGTCGGCCAGCTCAGGCATGGTCTTGATCGGGTCAAGCAGGGTGCGGGTAACGATTCCGGCGCTGTTGAGCAAGCGTTCGGTGTGCGTCGCCTGGGCCCGCGAGTCGTCGATGATCAGCACCTTGTACGGTTCGTACTGCGCGACCCGGGTCAGGATTTCGATTTTCTCCAACAAGCTGGACGCCTCCAGCGTGCCGGTCAGAAATTCCTCCCCACCTGCGCGCACCGCGGCGAGGCGCGTCGGCGTATCGGTTTCGTAATGACTGAAAAACAGCAGCGGGAGTTTTTGTTCAAGTCCTTCCTGCATCTGGCTGGCGAGTTTCAGGCCCTCACCAGCGCCGCTGAAGTCGACGTCCATGACAACAGCGGCAGGCAGGCGCTCGGCTATCGTCATATGGAAGCTGTTGACGCTGCCCAGGGCCAGTGCGCTCAGGCCGAAGAAATCGAGTTGCCTGGCCAGACGCTCCCCTCGTTCATGGTCCTGCAGGGCGATATAAATGGGCTTGCGCGGTGGGGGCAGAGCGGTTTGCTCAAGGCAGTCACCATGCCTGAGGCCGGTTCGGGAAAGGCGTTGCATCAGGCGATTCAGCTCTGTGATCAGCGCGCTGCTCAGCCGCCCACGGTTGGCCTCGACGTCGAGCAGCGCCAGATTGATCGCCGCGGCCAGTTGCGCGTGCTCGACCTGTTCGAAGCGTTCGGCGAAGCGCAACAGTCGATGGTTGGCCTCGGTGAGTTCAACCCTGTCCGTAGCCGACCATTCGCTTTGCTGCAGACGCTGCCATACCTCAAGAATCTGACGAGCCTGATGGATGACGCGCTGTGCAAAGTGGTGTTTGAGTCGGTCGCGGCTCGGATCTGCTGCTTCGGTCATGTCCTGACTCTTTATAGGGGAAACCCCGATATAAGTGGTGGCGCTATGCTAGCACCACTCCCGTGGGTCAGGTTGTCACAAGTCACTTTCTCGTCATTTTTGACGGTTTTATCCGTCAAACTTCCAGCTTTTCAAGTGTCTGTCAGATCGAGTCGCCGGTAACGTTCCGGGTGGGACCGGCTTTAGAGGGGAAGGCTACGGTAGACACAACGCAGCGTTCAGAATCCCGTCGACTCAGTTGCTAAAGAATTGCACCTCCCATCACGTTCCTGCCAAACGCACCTTGCTGTAAGGTTGCGGTCAGAAGCACTGAATTCCGTGATTGAAAGGACAAGGCCATGCTGGATTGGAAGAAGCGCTCGGACAGCGCGGGAACTGAACGCGTTGACGAAAAGCCGATGGGCAGGGCACCGCGTGGTTATTGGGGCGGCCTGTTATTCAGCCGTGCCGTCGGGGCCGTGGTAGGTATCTATCTGGTGGTTACCGTGGTGCTCGGCATCTGGTGGAGCAGCGAACCGCCCCTGTTTCCGGTCCAGCAACAAGCCCAGGCCGCCGCGCAAAGTGAAGGCAAGCAGATGGTGCTGGGCTACACCACTGTCGAAACCTTGAAGACAGTCGCGTCCACCCTGCTGGACAAACCAGGCGGTTACATTTCCAACGATCGTTCTCCGCCTGGCCTGTGGATGGACAACATGCCGAGCTGGGAATATGGCGTGCTCGTGCAGGTGCGTGATCTGAGCCGCGCGCTGCGCAAAGACTTCGCCCGCTCGCAGTCGCAGTCTGCCGAAGACGGCGATCTGGCACGCGCCGAGCCGCTGTTCAACTTCGACAACAAAAGCTGGGTGCTGCCTTCGAGCGAGTCTCAATACCGCGAAGGCATCGCCATGTTGAGCCGCTATCAAGCGCGCCTGTCCGACCCTAATCAAAAGGGCGCGCTGTTCTACACCCGTGCCGACAACCTGAATAACTGGCTGGGCGACGTCGGTACTCGACTCGGTTCCCTGTCCCAACGCCTGTCGGCCAGCGTGGGGCGGGTCAAGCTGAACAGCACGTTGAAAACCGAGGCGCAGTCCACGGTCACGGTCAAGCCGGGCGAAGTGCCGCAGGTCGATGAAGAAATTGTTGAAACACCATGGATGCAGATCGACAACGTGTTTTACGAAGCGCGCGGTCAGGCATGGGCGCTGTCGCACCTGTTGCGTGCCATCGAGGTCGATTTTGCCGATGTCCTGGCGAAGAAGAACGCAACCGTGAGCGTGCGTCAGATCATTCGTGAACTGGAAGCGTCGCAAGAGCCGATCTGGAGCCCGATGATTCTCAACGGCAGCCCGTTCGGCATCTTCGCCAACCACTCGCTGGTCATGGCCAACTACCTGTCGCGTGCGAACGCTGCGGTGATTGACCTGCGCCAGCTGCTCTCCCAAGGCTGATCGATGACGGTTTCCGATCAAGAGGTCGCGCACCGTGCGGCCTCCGATGCCGAGCTGATTGCCTGGGTTGATCGTCATGATCAGCCCCTCGGTGCGCTGCCCCGGGCAGACCTGCGCGAGCGTGGGCTGATCGGGCGCGGCACCTACATTCTTCTATTCAATTCGGCGGGCGAGCTGTGTGTGCATCGACGCACACTGAGCAAAGCGGTTTATCCCGGTTATTGGGATGTGGCCGCAGGCGGCATGGTGCAGAACGGTGAAAGCTACGAGCTCTCAGCGGCACGCGAACTAGAGGAAGAACTGGGCGTTTCCGGCGTGGCGCTCAGTGCCCACGAACGGTTCTTTTTCGATCAGCCGGACAACCGGTTGTGGTGCGCGGTGTTCTCGGCCGTCTGGGACGGGCCTCTCAAGCTGCAGCCGGAAGAAGTGCTGGAAGCGCGCTTTATCAGCATTGACCACGTGCTGCGCGAAACCGCTGAAAAGCCTTACTGCCCGGACTCGCTGGCCGCCCTGAAGCGCTATTTGGAAGGCGTCGCAAATGTTCCGTAAATTGGCGCATATTTGCACTTAGCAACTGCGTCTTTTGCCGTTACACTGCGCGACTTTTCAGGCCGGACCGCCCTTGCGATCCGGTAGCGCTGCCCCTGCCTGAGTGGGGCTTCGCGGTCGGCTCCCGTCGGCCAGACTTCGCTCCTCAACAAGAGGATTGCCGGTGGCCAAAAAAGCCGCATCCTTCGCTGCCCTCGGTGGCCTGGTATTTTCAACCGACGCCGGTCGTCATTGTCCTGACTGCCGGCAGCCCGTCGACGCCTGCACCTGCAAAAGCACGTTCATCCCTGAAGGGGATGGCATCGCCCGCGTGCGCCGCGAAAGCAAAGGGCGGGGCGGCAAGACCGTCACGACCATCAGCGGCGTTCCGCTGGCTGAGGACGGGTTGAAAGACCTGGCCAAGACGCTCAAGCAACGTTGCGGAACGGGCGGGGCACTCAAGGATGGCGTGATCGAAATCCAGGGTGACCATGTAGAGACGCTGCTGGCCGAGCTGGTAAAACAAGGCTTCAAAGCAAAGAAGTCGGGCGGTTGAGCCGTCCGTTTCGAGCGCATTGATTTTCGTCGTCGGTCTGGCCGCCGCTACTCATGCAAACTCTGCTGCGCAATGCGGGTCTACTGCCCCACAGAGAGCACGCGCCAAATCGTCATTTCCACGCTCTACACTGCGCCCGGCCGGTCAGGCCGGGGCTTTTGACTTTTCTATAGGGGACTTTGATGTCCGTACGACGCACACGCAAAGATGATGGCAGCCAATGGACCGTGGCAGACAGCCGCAGTGTCTACGGGATCCGGCATTGGGGGGCCGGTTATTTCGCAATCAATGAAGCCGGTCGCGTTGAAGTTCGCCCCAACGGGCCGGACAGCTCGCCCATCGATCTTTACGAGCAGGTAGACCAGCTGCGCAAAAGCGGCTTGTCCCTGCCATTGCTGGTGCGTTTCCCTGACATCCTGCAGGACCGCGTGCGTCAGTTGACCGGTGCGTTCGACGAGAACATCGCCCGTCTGGAATACCAGAGCAAGTACACCGCGCTGTACCCGATCAAGGTTAACCAGCAGGAAGCGGTGGTGGAAAACATCATCGCCACGCAGAACGTTTCCATCGGTCTTGAAGCCGGCTCCAAACCGGAACTGATGGCGGTGCTGGCGCTGGCGCCGAAGGGCGGCACCATTGTCTGCAACGGCTACAAGGACCGCGAGTTCATTCGTTTGGCCCTGATGGGGCAGAAGCTCGGCCACAATGTCTTTATCGTCATCGAGAAAGAGTCCGAAGTCGAACTGGTCATCGAAGAAGCCGCCGAACTCAAAGTCGCCCCGCAAGTGGGCCTGCGCGTACGCTTGTCGTCCCTGGCTTCCAGCAAGTGGGCCGATACCGGTGGCGAGAAGTCCAAGTTCGGGCTGTCTGCTGCGCAGTTGTTGTCGGTTGTCGACCGCTTCACCAAGGCCGGTCTTGATCAGGGCATCCGCCTGCTGCACTTCCACATGGGCTCGCAGATTGCCAACCTGGCCGACTACCAACACGGCTTCAAGGAAGCGATTCGTTACTACGGCGAACTGCGTAACCTCGGCCTGCCGGTGGATCACATCGACGTCGGCGGCGGCCTGGGTGTCGACTACGACGGCACGCATTCGCGCAATGCCAGCTCGATCAACTACGACATGGACGATTACGCCGGTGTCGTGGTCGGGATGCTCAAGGAATTCTGCGACGCCCAGGGTCTGCCGCATCCGCACATTTTCTCGGAAAGCGGCCGCTCGCTGACCGCGCACCACGCCATGCTGGTGATCCAGGTTACGGACGTCGAGCGTCACAACGACGAAGTGCCGGAAGTCACCGACAAGGAAAGCCTGCCGGAAACCCTGCAATGGCTGGTCGATCTCCTCGGCCCGACCGACATCGAGATGGTCACCGAGACGTACTGGCGCGCCACGCACTACATGAGCGACATCGCTTCCCAGTATTCCGACGGCAAGATCACCCTCGCGCAAAAAGCCTTGGGCGAGCAGTGCTACTTCGCGGTGTGCCGTCGTTTGCACAACTCGCTGAAAGCCCGTCAGCGTTCCCATCGTCAGGTGCTCGACGAACTTAATGACAAGCTGGCAGACAAGTACATCTGCAACTTCTCGGTGTTCCAGAGCCTGCCGGACACATGGGCGATTGACCAGGTATTGCCGATCATCCCGCTGCACCGTCTGGACGAGGAGCCGCTGCGCCGCGCCGTGCTGCAAGACCTGACCTGCGACTCCGACGGTAAGATCAACCAGTACGTCGACGAGCAGAGCATCGAAACCAGCCTGCCGGTTCACTCGCTGAACGAGGGCGAGGACTACCTGCTGGGCGTGTTCCTGGTCGGTGCGTATCAGGAGATTCTGGGCGACATGCACAACCTGTTCGGCGACACCGATTCGGTGAACATCTACCAGAACCAGGACGGCAGCGCCTATTCGGCCGGGATCGAAACCCACGACACCATCGAAGACATGCTGCGTTACGTGCACTTGTCGCCGGAAGAACTGATGACCCATTACCGGGACAAAGTCGCCAGCGCCAAGATCACCCCGCGTGAGCGCACGCAGTTC
>NZ_DASVUM010000143.1:0-11134 GCF_036387035.1 Pseudomonas sp.
CACGAAGGGGCCGGTACATCCATCGGATATCTGGTGTTTCGGATAGAGCATTCGCGAGCAAGCTCGCGCCCACAGGGAAGGGGGGGCTATTAGCAAAAATGTCGCGCCTGAGCTGGCCTCTTCCCGGCTAAAGCCGGTCCCACTAAAAGCACCGCGTACACACTGTGGGACCGGCTTCAGCCGGGAAGAGGCCAGTTCAAACACCCGATAATTCGAGGTGTGATCGTTCCCACGCTCTGCGTGGGAATGCCGGCCCGGACGCTCCGCGTCCTGCTGCAACCTCATCATCCCTGCCACCAGACGACGCGGAGCGTGGTGGGCTGCATACCCACGCAGAGCGTGGGCACGATCAATAAGGGCGGGCAAACGCTAGGACCTGTGGGCGTGAGCTTGCTCACGAAGGGGCCGGTACATCCATCGAATATCTGGTGTTTCGCATAGAGCATTCGTGAGCAAGCTCCCACTGGGTTGTCCGTTGGCCGCCCGATCTGCGTAAGTCCAGCAGGGTGGGGCTACTGCTTGAATGGCCAACCGACGATCTTCTTCGGCCGTGGCGTCGCGTAGGTCCGTACTTTGGAAGTCTTCAAGCCCAGACGCACCAGCGACTCGGCCAATGCCACCGCGGCGGTGACGCCATCGACCACCGGCACGCCGGCGCGCTCGCGGATTTGCTGGTCCAGCCCGGCCATGCCGCCGCAACCCAGGCAAATCACCTCGGCCTTGTCCCGCGTCACCGCCTCGATGGCTTGCTCGACGATGGCCTCGACCGCCCGCTCCGGCGCGTCTTCGAGCTCCAACACGCTCATACCGCTGGCCCGCACCGAGGCGCAGCGCTCATACACACCGGCCAGTTTCAGGCGGTCTTCGATCAACGGTACCGTGCGGTCCAGCGTGGTCACGACGGCGTATTTATGACCCAACAACATCGCCAGGCTGGCCGCCGCTTCGGTGATGTCCACCACCGGCACGTCGAGCAATTCCTGCAAGCCTTCGCGGCCGTGTTCACCGTAGCCGGCTTGAATCACGGCGTCATAAGGCCCCTCATAGGACATGACCCGGTCCATCACCGCGATGGCCGCCAGGTAACTTTCGAAATTGCCTTCCACTGACTCAGCGCCGAAGCGGGGTGTCAGCCCAATGATCTCGGTGCCGGGCGAGGCCACACTGCGGGCCTGCTCGGCGATGGTCTCGGTCATGGATTCGGTGGTGTTGACGTTGACGATCAGAATTCGCATGGACAACTCTCGCGCGGGAAACAAGGCCGGGCGTCTGGCCCGGCGTCGTCGCGCACGATATCAGTCTTTGATCGGCACCGGTGCCTGCAGGGCAATGAAGCCCTGGTCGCGCATGGCTTGCCAGAAGCCGTCGGGCACCTGGGCATTCAGCGCCGTGACATCCTCGATGATTCGCGAAGGCCGGCTGGCACCTGGAATCACCGCTGCCACCAACGGATTGGCGAGGACAAACTGCAGGGCTGCGGACTTGATATCGACCTGGTACTGCCGGGCGATTTCCTGAATGTGCGCCACCTTGTCGAGCATCGCCGGCGACGCTTCCTGGTATTCGAAATGCTTGCCGCCCACCAGCACGCCTGAGCTGTAAGGCCCGCCGACGACGAACTCGGCGTTGTGCTGGCGGGCCTTGTCGAACAAGCGTTGCAGCGGCTGGTCATGGTCCAGCAATGAATATCGGCCTGCGAGGAGGAAGCCGTCTGGCTGGGCTTCTTCCAGGTCCAGCGTCAGTTCGCACGGCTCGACACGGTTGACGCCCAGGCCCCAGGCCTTGATCACGCCTTCCTCACGCAAGCGGGTGAGGGCGCGGAAAGCCCCGGTGCGGGCGATGTTGAAATGCTCGATCCAGGCATCGCCATGGGCGTCTTGCGCGACGTCGTGGACGAAAACGATGTCCAGACGGTCGGTGTTGAGCCGTTGCAGGCTCGCCTCAATGGAGCGCAGCGTGGCGTCGGCGGAGTAGTCGGTGACGATTTTGTTTTTCAGGCCTTCGGCGAACGGACCGCTGCGCGTCTCGGTGTCGATCTCGTCTGAAATCAGCCGGCCGACTTTGGTGCTCAGGGTGTACTGGTCGCGGGACACGCCCGCCAGCGCCTTGCCCAGTCGCTGCTCCGAGAGCCCGGCGCCATAAATGGGCGCGGTGTCGAAATAGCGGATGCCCTGATCCCAGGCGGACTGGACGGTGGCGGCCGCTTCTTCTTCGTCGATGGTGCGGAACATGTTGCCCAGGGGCGCGGAACCGAAGCCGAGGCGGCCAATGATCTTGTCGTGCAGACTCATGGGAAGTGTCCTGTGCGGTGTGGCGTCTATGAATACGCGGGCTGCAGCGTGCGGGATACGGCGCGAGGCAACCGGCGCGGCGTTCTTTACTGACTGTAGATCGGTTCAGGGGTTCTTGGCATCGTGAGCGGACCTTCACACGCCGCAGGCGCCTGCTAAGCTCACCCGATCAAAACAGGGCCTTATCGGCCCCACTCAACGAGAGGAAACTGCCATGCAATCTCACACACCCGACGCTACGCCTGTCGCGCCGCGCCCAGCACCTCAGCCTGGCGACGAAGAGGCAGGATTCGATGCTGACATCGATCCGGGCAACGAGGACCCGGGCTCGCAGTTCGACAGGGACGCCACGGTGCCGCTGATTGACCCCGACAAAGGAAGTGGCTCGCAGACGCCCGCGCGTTAGAAGCGCGTTTGAAGCGTCAGGCGGCAAGTGCACCTAGAGGTGCACTTCGACCGCGAGTGGCAGGTGATCGGACAAATGCGTCCATGGCCGCGTACCCAGGATTTTTGGATCATGGCTGGTGGCGTTGCGCAGGTAGATCCGGTCCAGGCGCAGCATCGGCAGGCGGGCAGGGTAGGTCTTGGCCAGCCGGCCTTGACTGCGTTCGAACGCCTCATGCAGGTAGCCGCAGCGCTGAAGGCGCTTGTTGCCTTGCAGCTGCCAGTCGTTGAAGTCGCCAGCGATCACCACCGGGGCATCGTCCGGCAGCGAGTCGAGCAGGTCGCACAGCAGGTTCAACTGCAACTGTCGGTGGCTTTCAAGCAGGCTGAGGTGCACGCAAATCGCATGAACCTCCGCATGCCCCGGCACTTGCAGCACGCAATGCAACAGCCCACGCCGCTCCGGCCCGGTGATCGAGATGTCCAGATTGCGGTAATGCAGAATCGGGTATTTGGACAGTAGCGCGTTGCCGTGGTGGCCGTCGGGGTAGACCGCGTTGCGGCCATAGGCGAAGTCCGTCCACATGCTGTCGGCGAGAAATTCGTAGTGCGGCGTGTCGGGCCAGTCTTCGTACTTGGCGGCGTGGCGGTCGTGGCCGCCCAGTACTTCCTGAAGAAACACCAGGTCGGCCCCGGTGCTGCGCACGGCTTCACGCAGCTCCGGCAAGATGAAGCGCCGGTTCAGTGCGGTGAAGCCCTTGTGGGTGTTGACGGTCAGTACGCGCAGTTTATGCACCTCGCGCACCGAGGACGGGTCTGGAGGGGTAGCGTTGAGGCCAGCGGGATCGGAGGTCACGCCCTCACTCCTGTTTCGGGGGATGTGCTATTCCGACCGAGACGGGCGGCGGCAGTTCAGCTTTTAGCTGGGACGGGCTCTAGCCGGGGGATTTCAACAGCCAGTGAGAGCTGTTGCAGAGTCGCCGGCCTCTTCCCGGCTGAAGCCGGTCCTACTGAATCAACCCGGGCGCTACACCCGCGTGTCGACCGGGGCCCTTCGCGACAGCACAACGGCCAGCGTCAGTGCTGCCACCGACAGCAACGCGGCAAAGAAGAAAATCCAGCCGTACCCCATGCCCAGCGCCACGGCGCCCATCAGCGGCCCGGCGATGGCCAGCGCGAGGTCAAAGAACACCGCATAGGCGCTCAGTCCCGCGCCGCGGCTGCTGTTGGGCACTTGCTTGATGGCTTCGACGCCCAGCGCCGGGTACACCAGCGACAGGCCAAACCCGGTCAGCCCTGCACCGATCAACGCGACGGTGGTGTCAGGCGCCAGCCACAGCAGCACCAGGCCAAGGGTTTCGACCGTCATACAAGTGATCGCCGAGCGAAAGCCGCCGAAGCGGTTGATCGCATTGATAAAAAGCAAGCGCGCGACGATAAAGCAGACGCCGAACACCGTCAGGCACCAGGCCGCGCCTTCCCAGCCACTGGCCACGTAAAACAAGGTGATGAAGGTGGTCAGCGTGCCGTAGCCGATGGAGGACAGGGTCAGGCTCAGACCAAACGGCGCGACACGGCCAAATACCGAAAAGAACGCCATGCGCTCGCCGCGGACCACCGGGATCGGCGGTTTTTTGCGGATCAACAACAAGGCCCCGGCCGCGAGCACGAACAGAACCACGCCCAGGCTGGCGAAGCCCAGCGCGCCAACCATCAACACCCCCAACGGCGCGCCGATGGCGATGGCACCATAGGACGCAATACCGTTCCAGGAAATCGAGCGGGCGGTGTGTTCCGAGCCGACCTGGCCGATGCACCAACTGATGGTGCCGACGCCGATCAAGCCCTGGGACGCACCGAGGAACAGCCGGGCTATGATGAGAATGGTCAGGCTGGCCCCGGCAAAGCGTTCCAGCAGCACGGCCGCCAGGGTGAGCACGCCGCTCAGGGCGATCCCGGACAGACCGTAGACGATGGCGCGCTTGGTGCCGATGGTGTCGCAGATTCGTCCGGCGACCGGGCGGCTTAGCAGCGTTGCGAGATACTGCGCACCGATCACCAGCCCGGCGATCACCGCGCTGAAGCCCAGCTGGTTATGGACGTAGCCAGGCATCACTGCGATGGGCAGGCCGATGCACAGGAAGGCGATAAAGGTGTACACAACGATGGAGACGATTTGCAGCGTGATCGCCATCGAACTGGCGTCACTGACAGGCGTATTGGGCGGCAGGGCGGCAGACATGGGGACTCTTCGCTGGAGCGGTGGGAGTGGCTCATCATGGCGTGTGATGTGGGGAAATGAAAGCAGGCTAACGGTTTTTTCCGGGATTTTGATGGCGCTCATGCCGGCCTCTTCCCGGCTAAAGCCGGTCCTACTTTTTGCGCCGGTGATTTCGCTGCACGGGGCGCACCGAGTCCCGCTTACTCCGTGCATTCCTCCGTGGGACCGGCTTCAGCCGGGAAGAGGCCCGTCCTGCTGAGGCAACATAGGCGGCAAAGGACGCGCACAAAAAAGCCCCGTCATAGGGGACGGGGCTTCTGGTTTCAGCATCACTCTGTCAGCGCAGGGCCCTGATCAGAACGCAACGCCCTGACTGCGCAGGTAATCGTCGTAGGTGCCGCTGAAGTCGGTCACGCCGCTGGGGCTCAGCTCGATGATGCGGGTGGCCAGGGACGAGACGAACTCGCGGTCGTGGCTGACGAAGATCAGCGTGCCGGGGTAGTTCTCCAGCGCCAGGTTCAGCGCCTCGATCGATTCCATGTCCAGGTGGTTGGTCGGTTCATCCATGATCAGCACGTTCGGCTTCTGCAGGATCAGCTTGCCGAACAGCATGCGGCCTTGCTCACCACCGGAAATGACCTTGACCGACTTGAGGATCTCGTCGTTGGAGAACAGCATCCGGCCCAGGGTGCCACGAATGACTTGCTCACCTTGCGTCCATTGCCCCATCCAGTCGAACAGGGTGACGTCATCTTCGAAGTCGTGTGCGTGGTCCTGGGCGTAGTAACCCAGCTCTGCCGCGTCGGTCCACTTGATCGTGCCGGCGTCCGGGGTCAGTTCATTGACCAACGTGCGCAGCAGGGTGGTTTTACCGATACCGTTCGGGCCGATGATCGCCACGCGCTCGCCCGCTTCAACCTGGAAGCTGAAGTTCTTGAACAGCGGCTTGCCGTCGAAGCCTTTGGCCATTTGGTCAATGATGACCGCCTGACGGTGCAGCTTCTTGTTCTGATCAAAGCGGATGAACGGGCTGACCCGGCTCGAAGGCTTGACCTCGGCCAGCTGGATCTTGTCGATCGCCTTGGCACGTGAAGTGGCCTGCTTGGCTTTAGAGGCGTTGGCCGAGAAGCGGCTGACAAACGACTGCAGCTCGGAAATCTGGGCTTTCTTCTTGGCGTTGTCCGACAGCAACTGCTCGCGGGACTGGGTCGCCACGGTCATGTATTCGTCGTAGTTGCCCGGGAACAGACGCAGCTCGCCGTAATCCAGGTCAGCCATGTGGGTGCACACGCTGTTGAGGAAGTGACGGTCGTGAGAAATGATGATCATCAGGCTGGAGCGCTGAGTCAGGATGTTTTCCAGCCAGCGAATCGTGTTGATGTCCAGGTGGTTGGTCGGTTCGTCGAGCAACAGCACTTCAGGGTCGGAGAACAGCGCCTGGGCCAGCAAGACACGCAGTTTCCAGCCAGGGGAGACCTCGCTCATCGGGCCGAAGTGCTGCTCGATGCCGATGCCCAGACCGAGCAGCAACTCGCCAGCGCGGGATTCGGCGGTATAGCCGTCCATTTCAGCGAATTCGGTTTCCAGTTCGGCAACGGCCATGCCGTCTTCTTCGGTCATTTCCGGCAGCGAGTAGATGCGATCGCGCTCGGCCTTGACCTTCCAAAGCTCTTCGTGACCCATGATCACGGTGTCGATGACCGAGAAGTCTTCGTAGGCGAACTGGTCCTGGCGCAATTTACCCAGACGCACGTTCGGCTCGAGCATCACCTGGCCGCCAGACGGCTCCAGATCGCCGCCGAGGATCTTCATGAAGGTGGACTTGCCACAGCCATTGGCGCCGATGAGGCCATAGCGATTGCCACCGCCGAATTTGACCGAAACGTTCTCGAACAGCGGCTTGGCGCCAAACTGCATGGTGATGTTAGCTGTGGAAATCAATTGCTTATCCTGGATTGTTTACAAAGGGGCTGATTGGCGATGACCATCGACGCCTGGTGGCGATTGCTCGTGATCCAACCAGCAGCCTTCACGTCACTGTGTGGGTGACATGACCTGATGAAGATGGGTGAACGGGAGCAGCGTCCGATACGGGTTCAACCGGTGGTCAACCTGCACGTGCTGGCGGGCAGCAGACGCTCAGGTTCGGGCAATGCGCTACGACCCTGCGAAAGGCTCAAGCGGCGCATGCCAATTCGAGGCGCGGCAGTGTAACACCGTCTTGATTATCCACCTACCGCCGCTCGCCGGTGAGCGGCGCGTGCTCAGGCCGGCTCGACCTGCGACCTGACCTTGTTGACCGTCGAATGATGGGAAAAAACGATGCAGCCGATGAGCCGCGAAAACAGGCCGAGGGTCTCGACGAGGTCCGGGCTGTCAAAGGAACTGGCTTTGGAATCGAGCAGGCACAGCGCGCCGAACAGCTGACCGTCGGGGAGTGTGATGGGCACGCCGATGTAGCTTTCAATCGCATAACGCTTGACCACGGGGCGGCCGGCATAGCGGTCGTTCTGGCTGATGCTGGGGATAATCAGCGCCTGAGGATTCTGCCGAAGCTCGTTGCACAGGGTCGTTTCCAACTCCAGCACTTCGCCTTCTTCTATGCCCATGTGGATCTCGTCATAGACCGCACACGCGACCCATTTCGACTCCGTGAATTTGGCGATGCCGGCAAAGCGCATGCCGGTCAGTCGCGTCACCAGCTTGAGGACATTGGTGGTTGCTTCGACTTCGGCGATGGCCGAACGCTCTGCAATGGTCAGCAAATCCGGGCAGAGCAAGGAATCCACAGCCATTGTCGGCTCCATGTCAATGTGGGGTGGCGGCCGGACGGGGCCACACATGACGCGCAGATTAGCATTTTGTAGGGCAAGCGTATCTCCCGCTCGCCTTGCTGCGACTATTTGCCAAGGGCGGGCGGCTGAAACCGCACGAGGTGACGTCCTTAAAGCTGGTGAGTGAACCGCTGCACCGCCCCAACCACTTGTCGCGCGCCTTCCTGAATTTCCACGATCACGCTGCCGGCCTGGGTCGCCAGCGAGAGGCCTTGTTCCGCCTGGCTGCGCGTGCTGCCCATGTCCCTGACCACCTCATCCACCAGCTTCTGGTTCTGCTGCACCACCGCGACGATTTCCTCGGTGGCTGTGCTGGTACGCCCGGCAAGCTGACGGACTTCATCGGCTACCACAGCGAAGCCCCGACCTTGTTCACCGGCGCGGGCGGCTTCGATGGCGGCGTTGAGCGCCAGCAAGTTGGTCTGTTGGGCGATGCCCCCGATGGTTTGCACGATGGTGCTGATCAGCAACGACTGCTTGCCCAGCGCCTCCATGCCATGGGACGCGGAGAGCATCTGATCGGCGATGCCGTTCATGGTCTGCACCGTGTCGTTGATCACTGCCGCGCCACGCTGCGCCGAAACATCGGTGCGCTGCGAAATCTCGAACGCGGTGCCCGCCGCGCTACTGATGTCGGCCTCTCGCCGGACTTGATCGGTGACCACGGTGGCGAACTTGACCACTTTGTACAGCTCACCCTGGGTGTCGTGGACCGGGTTATAGGTCGCTTCGAGCCAGACCTCTTCGCCACGGCTGTTGATGCGCTTGAAGCGGTCTGCGACAAACTCGCCGTTGTTCAGGCGTTTCCAGAACGCCTTGTAATCCTCGCCCGCTGCAAATTTCGGGTCACAGAACAGGCTGTGGTGCTTGCCGAGGATCTGGTCCTGGCTGTAGCCCATTTCCTTTAGGAAGGACTGGTTGGCTTTCAGCACGTGGCCGCCGAGATCGAATTCAATCACCGCCGTCGAGCGCAGCAGTGCATTGATGAACGACTCGTTTTCCCGGGCCTTGTTGACTTCAGCGGTGACGTTGGTCGCCAGGCACTTGAGGGCAACGAGGCGGCCCTGGTCATCCTTCAACGGCGACCAGGTGGCGTGAATCCAGATCAACGGGCCGTTCTTGCTGACGAAGCGGTAATTGTCAGTCACGGCCGTGCCGTTGCCGGCGGCAGTCTTGAAATTGCGGAAGCAGGGCATGGCCGCCACATACGTCGGGACGAACGCGGCCATGGGCTTGCCCAGCAGTTCGTCGTGGGTATAGCCGATGGCGGCGCAAAATTTGCTGTTTGCGTCGGTGATGCACAACTCGGAATCCACCGTCAGCGAGAGCATTTCCTGCATGAGGGCGTCGTGGAAATTTTTAAGCGCGACAAGCTCCGAGCTCAGATTGGAAACCTGCTTCTTGATTTTTGCATTAAACATCTACCGAACTCCTTGAGTGCTCTCCATTGCTTAATGTCGGCGCACGCTTGCCGAAATTAAGCCCGGTCGTCAGATGTTTATAGATCAAGTACAGGCACCCGGCATGGCGCTGCAAGGAATTGCGGACAAGAAAAAGCCCGCGATGGGGGGTGCGGGCTTAAAGTCAGTCTTGGAGGAGCAAGTGAAGAGTACCGCCCTCAATGTGAAAAACCTGTGAACACATCTCAACAACAGTTAATAAATAGCCCTCGTCAAAAAAGCCTTCACGATGGACTTCGCCGAAGGGCTGACTTTTTTATCGCCCAGTTCTTTGCTGGTGAACCATTTGCAGTCAGCAATTTCATTATGCGGGGCGGGTGTGGCGATCATCGTGACCGACACCTCGAAGACGTGATGCAGGACGGCGCCGCCTTCAAACCGACTGACATAGGCCAGGTCTTCCAGGATCAGCCCCGTCTCTTCGCGCAGTTCGCGGGCCGCAGCCTGGGCGGGCGATTCGTCGGCTTCGACTTTGCCGCCCGGCAAATTCCACCTGGCTTTGGGTTTGCGCACGTAGAGAATCTGGTCGTCCCGACGGCAAATGACTGTGGCGCGTTCTATCATGGTGTTCCTCCACCGTACAACCCGCAAAAGCGACTGCCATACGTACGTTCATGCGGTTGTCACAAAAGCGTCATAAAGCCCTTTGAAGCAGTAACGGTGCCAATGTTCCCTTACACCGTCATAAATCGGCCGATGTGCGCAAAACAGTAGCGGCGCCGACAGTCGTTCGGGCTAAACGGGCCCGGTAGCACATTCTTGCGGCCGGTCAGCCTGGGTTACGCGCCCCTCTCCCTGTGCTTTTCGTCTGCCAGCGGATGACATCGTGCCCGCCACACGATGGACGGTCTGCCCCAATGTACGGGCATGCGCGGTGATGGCGCACGGCGCACACGCGTGGGGCCTGAGTCTCGCCACGTGGGGTGTTCAGTAGCGCCTGCCTGTAGGCATTCAGATGCCCGGACGACGGTCTTTCCCGCGCTGTTGCGTTCAGGTCGTTGAAAACACCGGCAATTCCCCGGGCTTCTTTTACCGCTCACCTCTGTGGCACACTTTCTGCTGTCTATTCCGTTGTGGCAAACACGGTTCCGCTATAGCGGAATAAATATGACTGGCGGAGTGACTCTCATGCGGCGCGGATCCCTTTCTTTGAAAGCTTGTGCATTGGCCCTGATAACGGCGGCGACGTTGGCAACGACCGCGAACGCAGCCGACAGCAAACTCGACAGCGTGCTGCAGCGCGGCCACCTGATCGTCGGGACGGGGAGCACCAATGCGCCCTGGCACTTCCAGGGGGCTGACGGCAAATTGCAGGGCTTTGATATCGACATCGCACGCATCGTCGCCAAAGGTCTGTTCAATGACCCGAGCAAAGTGGAATTCGTGGTGCAGTCTTCCGACGCGCGCATCCCCAACCTGTTGACCGACAAAGTCGACATGAGCTGCCAGTTCATCACCGTCACGGCCAGCCGCGCCCAGCAGGTGGCTTTCACGCTGCCTTACTACCGCGAAGGCGTCGCGCTACTGCTGCCGACCAACAGCAAGTACAAGGAAATCGACGACCTGAAAGGCGCCGGCGATGGCGTCACCGTGGCCGTGCTGCAGAACGTCTATGCCGAGGAGCTGGTGCATCAGGCACTGCCCAAGGCGAAGGTCGACCAATACGACAGCGTTGACCTGATGTACCAGGCCATCAATTCCGGCCGTGCCGATGCCGCCGCTACCGATCAGTCCTCAGTGAAATACCTGATGGTGCAGAACCCGGGTCGCTACCGCTCGCCAGCGTTCGCCTGGAGCCCTCAGACCTATGCGTGCGCCGTCAAACGGGGCGATCAGGACTGGCTGAACTTCGTCAACACTGCCCTGCATGAAGCCATGACCGGGGTTGAATTCCCGATGTATGCCGAGTCGTTCAAAAAATGGTTCGGCGTGGACCTGCCGACC
>NZ_DASVUM010000144.1:0-6701 GCF_036387035.1 Pseudomonas sp.
CGCAACATCGAAGTCATGTGGCTGCTCAACCGCCTCGCGCCGGACTTCAAAACCATCGCCGACTTCCGCAAAGATAACGCCACTGCGTTCTCGGCAACGTGCCGCGCGTTTGTTCAATTCTGCCGTTCAGCAGGTTTGGTAAAAGGTGATTTGGCCCATTTGGCAACCTCAAACAATGGATCTACGGCAATGGTAGGTTCCTGCTTCGCCAGCTCAAGGGTGCGCGAACGGAAATGGCGCTGGCCGTGAACGCCTACAACCTGAAAAGGGCGATCAACGTGTTGGGCTTGCGCCGAATGATGGAGTTGCTGGCCTAGGAAGGCCTTTTTTCTCTTTGTACCAACGAAAAATGCCCCTACTTGATCGGGGCTTTTTTGGTTAGCGGCCAGTTACCCGGTTTTCACACGGTCTGCGTTGGATCGGGTTCGCCAGCACGCATGCATCTAGAACTGCTCAAGCCCGGCAGCCTGTTCATCCAGCAGCGCCATGAACGCCCGCGCGGCATTCGACAGCGTACGTTCGGTATGGACGATATACCCCAGCTGTCGCCGCAGCTGGATCCCCGGCAGCGGGATCCGCGTGACTTGTTCGTCGAGCATGGTCCGGGGCAGCACGCTCCACGCCAGGCCAATGGAGACCATCATCTTGATCGTCTCCATGTAGTTGGTGCTCATCGCAATATTGGGCTTCAGCCCCTGGGCCTCGCACAGTTCGCTGACGATGTGGTGAGTGAAGGTGTTCTCGCCCGGGAACACCGCCGGGTAGCTGGCGATGTCGGCCAGGCTGACATTCGTCTGCGTCGCCAGTGGATGCTCGGGCGCGGCGACGAAGTCCAGCGGGTCGTCCCAGACCCTGACCGCCTTGACCAGCGCATGTGGCTCGGGCGCCAGGGTGATGACCGCCAGCTCCGCACGGCCGTGAAGAATCTCTTCGTAGGCCACTTCCGAATCGAGAAACTGAATGTCCAGCGCGACGTCCGGAAACGTCTTGGTAAACGCCCTCAATAACGTAGGCAAACGGTGCAGACCGATGTGGTGGCTGGTGGCGAGCGTTAAACGTCCGGTGACTTCCCCGGTCAGGTTGGTCAGTGCGCGACGGGTGTCGTCCAGCACATTGAGGATCTGATAAGCCCGCGGGAGCAGGGCGCGGCCGGCTTCGGTCAGGCTGACCTCACGACCCAGTCGGTCAAAAAGACGCACGTCCAGTTGCTGCTCCAGCCCGGCAATGCGCTTGCTCACCGCCGGCTGGGTCAGGTGCAGGCGCTCGCCAGCCGCGGAGAAGCTGCCCATCTCGGCGATGGCAATAAATGCATTGAGGTTCGCCAGGTCCATCTCGAATTCCTGTTGGTTATGCAAAGCATGAAAAATATGAATTTGAGTTATTTAAGCATATTCCATAGCATGACCCCCACAAGCCAAGGGTCTTTACGGTGTCCTCTCGACATCGGCGGCCGGGGCATAGAAATACGCTGATGAGGAACCGTCTGATGGCCGGCAAAACGCTTTACGACAAGCTCTGGGATTCGCATTTGGTCAAGCAGCGCGACGATGGCTCGGCGCTGCTTTATATCGACCGTCACATCATTCACGAAGTGACCTCGCCTCAGGCTTTCGAAGGCTTGCGCCTGGCCCGTCGCAAACCGTGGCGCATCGACGCCAACGTTGCGACCGTCGACCACAACGTGCCGACCACCCCGGACCGCAAGGACGGCGTGGACGCCATCGTCGATCAGGTGTCGCGTTTGCAGGTCAAGACGCTGGATGACAACTGCGACGAGTACGGCATCATCGAATTCAAGATGAACGACGTACGTCAGGGCATCGTTCACGTCATCGGCCCGGAGCAGGGCGCGACCTTGCCGGGCATGACCGTGGTCTGTGGCGACTCCCACACCTCGACCCACGGCGCCTTCGGTGCGCTGGCCCACGGCATCGGCACATCCGAAGTCGAGCACGTCCTCGCGACCCAGTGCCTGGTCGCCAAGAAAATGAAGAACATGCAAGTGAAGGTCGAAGGCAAGCTGCCGTTCGGCGTCACGGCCAAGGACATCGTCCTGGCCATTATTGGCAAGATCGGCACCGCCGGCGGTAACGGCCACGCCATCGAATTCGCCGGCAGCGCCATCCGCGACCTGTCGGTCGAAGGCCGCATGACCATCTGCAACATGTCCATCGAAGCGGGCGCGCGCGTCGGGCTGGTGGCGACGGATGAAAAGACCATTGCCTACGTGAAGGGGCGCCCGTTCGCACCGACCGCCGAGCAGTGGGACGCAGCCGTGGAAGCCTGGAAGGATCTGGTCTCCGACGACGACGCGGTGTTCGACACCGTGGTCGAGCTCGACGCCGCCCAGATCAAACCCCAGGTCAGCTGGGGCACGTCGCCGGAGATGGTGGTGGCCGTGGATCAACACGTTCCCGACCCGGCGCAGGAAACCGACTTGGTCAAACGTGGCTCCATTGAACGCGCGTTGAAATACATGGGCCTGAAAGCCAATCAGGCGATCACCGATATCCAGCTGGATCGCGTGTTCATTGGCTCATGCACCAACTCGCGAATCGAAGACCTGCGCGCGGCGGCGGACATCGCCAAGGGCCGCAAAGTGGCATCGACCATCAAGCAGGCGATCGTCGTGCCGGGCTCGGGGCTGGTCAAGGAACAGGCCGAGAAGGAAGGGCTGGACAAGGTCTTCATCGAAGCCGGTTTCGAATGGCGCGAACCAGGTTGCTCGATGTGCCTGGCGATGAACCCGGACCGGCTGGAAAGTGGCGAGCACTGCGCCTCGACCTCCAACCGCAACTTTGAAGGTCGCCAGGGCGCGGGGGGGCGTACCCACCTGGTGAGCCCGGCAATGGCGGCAGCAGCAGCGATCAATGGCCGTTTCGTCGACGTTCGCACCCTGAGCCAGGCATAAGGAGCCCCGCATGAAACCGTTTACCCAACACACCGGCCTGGTCGCTCCGCTGGATCGCGCCAACGTTGACACCGATCAGATCATTCCCAAGCAGTTCCTCAAGTCGATCCGCCGCACCGGCTTTGGGCCGAACCTGTTTGACGAGTGGCGCTACCTCGACGTGGGTCAGCCGTACCAGGACAACTCCAAGCGTCCCCTGAACCCGGAGTTCGTGCTCAATGCCGAGCGGTATCAGGGTGCAAGCGTGTTGCTGGCCCGGGAGAACTTCGGCTGCGGCTCGAGCCGTGAACACGCCCCTTGGGCACTGGAAGAGTACGGCTTTCGCAGCATCATCGCGCCGAGCTACGCCGACATCTTCTTCAACAACAGCTTCAAGAACGGCCTGCTGCCGATCATCCTGAGCGAGAGCGAAGTCGACGAGCTCTTCACCGTGGTTGAAGCGACCCCGGGCTATCAACTGAACGTGGACCTGCAAGCGCAGACCGTGACCCGCGAAGATGGCAAGGTGTACCACTTCGAAATCGACGCCTTCCGCAAACACTGCCTGCTCAACGGCCTGGACGATATCGGCCTGACGCTGGTGGACGGCGAGGCGATTGCGGCCTTCGAGAGCAAGCACCGGGCTTCGCAGCCATGGCTGTTCAGGGATGCCTGATTGACACACGCTCTGCAGGAGCCGGCTTGCTGGCGAACCTGTTGGGTCAGTTATGAAAATGAGTCTGACACCCCCTGTTCGCCAGCAAGCCGGCTCCTACAGACGGCATAGCACCTGCTTACATAATCGGCGCTTTCAAAGCGCCGATGCACTTATTGAAACGAGGATTTTATGAGCAAGCAGATTCTGATTCTCCCGGGTGACGGCATCGGCCCGGAAATCATGGCCGAGGCGGTCAAGGTCCTGAAACTGGCCAGCGAGAAGTATCAGTTGGGCTTCGAGCTGACCCACGACGTCATCGGCGGCGCCGCCATCGACACGCATGGCGTGCCGTTGGCAGATGAGACCCTGGAGCGCGCCCGTTCGGCTGACGCGGTATTGCTCGGTGCAGTGGGTGGCCCGAAATGGGACGCCATTGATCGCGACATCCGCCCGGAGCGTGGCCTGCTGAAAATCCGCTCGCAGCTGGGACTGTTTGGCAACCTGCGTCCGGCGATCCTGTACCCGCAACTGGCCGACGCCTCCAGCCTGAAACCCGAGATCGTTGCCGGCCTGGACATCCTGATTGTCCGCGAGCTGACCGGTGGTATCTACTTTGGTGCGCCGCGTGGCACCCGCGAGCTGGAAAACGGCGAGCGCCAGTCCTACGATACGTTGCCGTACAGCGAAAGCGAGATCCGTCGCATCGCCCGTGTCGGTTTCGACATGGCCCGGGTGCGCGGCAAGAAGCTCTGCTCGGTGGACAAGGCCAACGTGCTGGCTTCCAGCCAGTTGTGGCGGGAGATCGTCGAGCAGGTCGCCAAGGATTACCCGGACATCGAACTCAGCCACATGTACGTCGACAACGCTGCCATGCAGCTGGTCCGCGCGCCGAAGCAGTTCGACGTGATCGTCACCGACAACATGTTCGGCGACATCCTGTCCGACGAAGCCTCGATGCTGACCGGTTCCATCGGCATGCTGCCGTCGGCCTCGCTGGATTCGAACAACAAGGGCATGTATGAGCCTTGCCACGGTTCGGCCCCGGACATCGCCGGCAAAGGCGTGGCCAACCCGCTGGCGACCATTTTGTCGGTGTCGATGATGCTGCGTTACAGCTTCAACGAACACACCGCTGCTGACGCCATCGAAAAAGCCGTGAGCCTGGTGCTGGATCAGGGCTTGCGCACCGGCGATATCTGGTCCGAGGGCAACGCCCGGGTCGGCACGCAGGAAATGGGCGACGCCGTAGTCGCCGCGCTGCGCAATCTGTAATATCTCGGGCCCATGACCGTGAGGTTGAGCCCTGTGGCTCTCTGCGGTCGGGGCCCCACTTTTAATTAAGGTGTAGTTGCGATGAAACGTGTAGGTCTGGTCGGTTGGCGCGGTATGGTCGGTTCCGTGCTCATGCAGCGCATGCTGGAAGAACAGGATTTCGATCTCATTGAGCCGGTTTTTTTCACCACCTCCAACGTCGGCGGCCAAGGCCCGTCGGTGGGCAAGGACGTCGCGCCGCTCAAGGATGCCTACAGCATCGACGAGCTCAAGACCCTGGACGTGGTACTGACCTGCCAGGGCGGTGACTACACCAATGAAGTCTTCCCCAAGCTGCGCGAAGCGGGCTGGCAGGGTTACTGGATCGACGCGGCGTCTTCCCTGCGCATGCAGGACGATGCGGTGATCGTGCTTGACCCGGTCAACCGCAAGGTCATCGACCAGCAGCTGGATGCGGGCACCAGGAACTACATCGGCGGCAACTGCACCGTCAGCCTGATGCTGATGGGGCTGGGCGGGCTGTTCGAAGCCGGTCTGGTGGAGTGGATGAATGTCATGACCTATCAGGCCGCCTCCGGCGCCGGCGCGCAGAACATGCGTGAGCTGATCAAGCAGATGGGCGCGATCAACGCGTCGGTCGCTGATGAGCTGGCGAACCCGGCGAGCGCGATTCTGGACATCGACCGAAAAGTGGCCGACGCCATGCGCGGCGAGGGTTTCCCGACCGAAAACTTCGGTGTGCCGCTGGCGGGCAGCCTGATCCCGTGGATCGACAAGGAGCTGCCAAACGGCCAGAGCCGCGAGGAGTGGAAAGGGCAGGCGGAGACGAACAAGATTCTGGGACGCTTCAAGAGCCCGATTCCGGTCGATGGTATTTGCGTGCGCATCGGCGCGATGCGGTGCCACAGCCAGGCGCTGACCATCAAGCTGAACAAAGACGTGCCGATCGCTGATATCGAGGGCATGATCAGCCAGCACAACCCTTGGGTGAAGCTGGTCCCGAACAATCGCGAAGCGAGCATTCAGGAGCTGAGCCCGACGTCGGTGACGGGCACGCTGAATATCCCGGTAGGGCGTCTGCGCAAGTTGAACATGGGGTCTCAGTACCTCGGCGCGTTTACCGTGGGCGACCAGTTGTTGTGGGGCGCTGCAGAGCCGTTGCGTCGGATGTTGCGGATTCTGCTGGAACGCTGAGTTCAAGGTGGCTGCGGTTCTGCCTAACGGCAGAACTGTTTCGCCTTCGGCGAGTTAACTGATAAAGCCCCGCTCTTGGATAAAGGGCAGCCAAGGGCTTTTGCTCCTGGTTGGACTCCTCCGTCGTCGGAGTACCCCCACTCCGGTCCCGCTCGGTGAGCCTGTCGCTGAGGCGCCAGACTTCAGACCCGGAACCTCGACCAGCCGCGCCGGCCGAGGTTTATCAAGGGTCAGCCAGCCTTAGCCGGCAACCGGGGAACGCCAGTCATCGGAGCCCGAAGTGCCGCACACTTCGTGGGTCCAGGTGATTTTCCGGTAGGTGAATTCAACGTCTTCCAGATGAGTGAAATGGGCGTTGGACGGGTCCTGGCAGTTGTGCATGTAGTCTTTGATGTCGACGATGATCGCGTCTTCAAGTTTGGTGGTGTAGTAGTGCTCCTGCGTACCCGCAGCGGAAGTACGGTACCACTCGATCGTGATCTCGGTCAGACGCTCGCCCGATGTCAGCGCTGCCAGCAACAGTGGTGAGGACTTGTCGAACACCTTGGTGATCTTCACTGGCTTGTGAACACGCTGGCCGGTTGGCTGGCCCGACTGCGGGTCGCGCGGAATGAGCATTTCATGTTGAAAGCCCTGCACCATTACTTGATCTTCGTGACCTTCCTGATAAGTATTGCCAACTGAATC
>NZ_DASVUM010000145.1:0-7079 GCF_036387035.1 Pseudomonas sp.
CGCCGTCGCGATGCGCTCGGCCAGTGCCAGCGCTTCGCTGTCCAGACCGATCACGGCCGGCGCGCTCGCGTCAATCGCGTGGGCCACGGCGAAGCCTATGCGCGCCAGATCGTCGGGCGCCGCGTGCACGCACTCTTCAGCGATGTCGTCGAGGCGGGTATCGGTCAGGCTGGCGATGAACAACGGGTTCATCTCGTGCTGGCCGATGTTCTTCACCGCAGCGTCTAGCCAAGGCTGGACTTTCATCGCAGCGGCCATGTCTTCGGCTTTGTTTTTCACCGACTGACGCAGGCCGAGGGCCATGCGCGCAGCGGTCTGAGTGACGTCTTCGCCGAGGATGAACACAGCGTCGTGCTCTTCGACTTCACGAAGGGTCGGGATCGGCAGCGGGCTGTCTTTCAGCACCTGGGCGATCAGACGCAAACGCTCCAGTTCACCGGCTTCGATGCCTGAGTAGAAATGCTCGGCGCCGACCAGTTCGCGCAGGGCGAAATTGCTTTCCAGGCTGGCACGCGGCGAGCCGATGCCGACAATGTTGCGCCCGCGCAGCAAGTCGGCCGCTTTATCCAGCGCAGCGTCCAGGCTCAGCTTGACGCCTTCGGCCAGCGGCTGACGTGGACGGTCCTTGCGGTTGACGTAGCCATAACCGAAACGGCCGCGGTCGCAGAGGAAGTACTGGTTCACAGAACCGTTGTAGCGGTTCTCGATGCGGCGGATTTCGCCGTACCGCTCACCCGGGCTGATGTTGCAGCCGCTGGAGCAGCCGTGGCAGATGCTCGGCGAGAACTGCATGTCCCACTTGCGGTTGTAACGCTCGGAGTGGGTCTTGTCGGTGAACACACCGGTCGGGCAGACCTCGGTGAGGTTGCCGGAGAATTCGCTTTCCAGCGTGCCGTCTTCAACGCGACCGAAGTACACGTTGTCGTGGGCGCCGAACACGCCGAGGTCGGTGCCGCCGGCGTAGTCTTTATAGAAGCGCACGCAGCGGTAACAGGCGATGCAGCGGTTCATCTCATGTGCGATGAACGGCCCCAACTCCTGATTCTGGTGGGTACGTTTGGTGAAGCGATAGCGGCGCTCGTTGTGGCCGGTCATCACCGTCATGTCCTGCAAATGACAGTGACCGCCTTCCTCGCAGACCGGGCAGTCGTGCGGGTGGTTGGTCATCAACCATTCAACGACGCTGGCGCGAAACGCCTTGGATTCGTCGTCTTCGATGGAGATCCAGGTGTTGTCAGTGGCCGGCGTCATGCAGGACATGACGATGCGACCACGGGTGTCGTTCTCGTCGGTGTACTGCTTGACCGCGCACTGGCGACAGGCGCCAACACTGCCAAGGGCTGGATGCCAGCAGAAATAAGGGATGTCGAGGCCCAGCGACAGACATGCCTGCAACAGGTTGTCTGCGCCATCGACTTCGAGCGCTTTGCCGTCTACGTGGATAGTGGCCATGGTTCAAAGTTCTTCGTTGGCCCGGTGTCAGCGGGCGTGGCTAATGGAATCTCGGTGCCATCCGACTCAAACAGCCTTGCGGCGTCGTCGGATGCAAGGAAGGCGGCGTTGTGCGCCGCCGACCGTTTATCTTGTTATGCGCCGACCATGGTCGGACTGGTGACCTGAGTGAGGTCGCCCGCACGTGCCGGTGCGATGCCTGCCTCGAACTCCGGCCGGAAATACTTGATCGCGCTGCCCAGAGGTTCCACGGCGCCCGGCGCGTGGGCGCAGAAGGTCTTGCCAGGGCCGAGGAAGTTGACCAACCCCAGCAGCGTCTCGATATCGCCCGGTTGACCCTGGCCATTTTCGAGGGCGCGCAGCATCTTCACGCTCCACGGCAAGCCATCGCGGCACGGCGTGCAGAACCCGCACGACTCCTGCGCGAAGAACTCTTCCATGTTGCGCAGCAGCGAAACCATGTTGACCTTGTCGTCCACCGCCATCGCCAGACCGGTACCCATCCGGGTGCCGACCTTGGCCACGCCGCCAGCGTAGAACTGGCAGTCCAGGTGCTCCGGCAACAGGAAACCGGTACCGGCACCGCCGGGCTGCCAGCACTTGAGCTTGAAGCCGTCGCGCATGCCGCCGGCGTAGTCCTCGAACAGCTCGCGGGCTGGCAGGCCGAATGGCAATTCCCACAGGCCGGGGTTCTTCACTTTGCCGGAGAACCCCATCAGCTTGGTGCCGTGGTCTTCGCTGCCTTCACGGGCCAGCGATTTGTACCAGTCGTTGCCGTTGTTGACGATGGCCGGGACGTTGCACAGGGTCTCGACGTTGTTCACACAGGTCGGCTTGCCCCACACGCCAACGGCGGCAGGGAAGGGCGGCTTGGAGCGCGGGTTGGCGCGGCGGCCTTCGAGGGAGTTGATCAGCGCGGTTTCTTCGCCGCAGATGTAACGCCCGGCGCCGGTGTGCACGATGAGTTCGAAATCAAAACCGCTGCCGAGGATGTTCTTGCCCAGCAGGCCGGCCGCTTCGGCTTCTTTCACCGCGCGGCGCAGGTGCACCGCCGCGGTGGTGTATTCGCCGCGCAGGAAGATGTAACCGCGGTAGGCCTTCAGCGCACGTGCACTGATCAGCATGCCTTCGATCAGCAGATGGGGCTGTTGCTCCATCAGCATGCGGTCCTTCCAGGTGTTCGGTTCCATTTCATCGGCGTTACACAGCAGATAACGGATGTTCATGGATTCGTCTTTGGGCATCAGCCCCCACTTCACGCCCGTGGGGAAGCCCGCGCCGCCGCGACCTTTGAGGCCTGAGTCTTTGACGGCCTGGACGATTTCGTCAGCCGACAGCGTCGCGAACGCTTTTCGCGCCGCTGCGTAGCCGTCTTTCTTCTGATACTCATCGAGCCACACCGGCTCGCCGTCATCGCGCAGACGCCAGGTCAGCGGATGGGTTTCCGGGGCGCGGGTGATCAGGTTGGCGGGGCCGAAGGAAGTGATGGTCATACGTAACCCTCCAGCAGCGGGGCAACGCCCGAAGGCTGCAGATTGCCGAAAGTGTCGTCGTCGATCATGACCGCCGGCGCCTTGTCGCAGTTGCCCAGGCAGCACGCCGGCAACAGCGTGAAGCGGCCGTCGGTAGTGGTCTGGCCCAGGCCGATGCCCAGCGTGCTCTGAATTTCGCCAACGATGTCTTCATGACCGGCGATGAAACAGACCATGCTGTTGCAGACGCGAATGATGTGGCGGCCCACCGGTTGACGGAAGATTTGGCTGTAGAACGTCGCCACGCCTTCGACGTCGCTGGCAGGGATGCCCAGCACTTCGCCGATTGCGTAGATGGCGCCGTCCGGCACCCAGCCGCGTTCCTTCTGAACGATTTTCAACGCTTCGATGGACGCCGCGCGCGGGTCTTCGTAATGGTGCATTTCGTGCTCGATGGCCGAGCGCTCGGATTCGCTGAGGGCGAAACGGTCTGTCTGGATAAGCGTGCTGTTCATGCTTAGCGGTCCACGTCGGCCATAACGAAATCGATACTACCCAGGTACGCAATCAAGTCCGCGACCATGCTGCCTTTGATCACCGAAGGGATCTGCTGCAGGTGCGGGTAGCTTGGGGTGCGAATCCGGGTACGGTAGCTCATGGTGCCGCCGTCGCTCGTCAGGTAATAACTGTTGATGCCCTTGGTCGCTTCGATCATCTGGAAGGATTCGTTGGCCGGCATGACCGGGCCCCACGAAACCTGCAGGAAGTGAGTGATCAAGGTTTCGATGTGCTGCAAGGTGCGTTCTTTCGGCGGCGGCGTGGTCAGCGGGTGATCCGCCTTGTACGGGCCGGCGGGCATGTTGCGCATGCACTGCTCGATGATCTTGAGGCTCTGGCGCATCTCTTCGACGCGGACCATGCAGCGGTCGTACGCGTCGCCGTCGTGGGCCAGGGGCACTTCGAACTCGAAATTCTCGTAACCCGAATACGGGCGCGCCTTGCGCAGGTCGAAGTCCAGACCGGTCGCTCGAAGGCTAGGCCCGGTGACGCCCCATTCCAGCGCTTCCTTGGTGTTGTACGCGGCAACGCCAACGGTACGACCTTTGAGGATGCTGTTCTGCAGCGCCGCCTTGGTGTACTCGTCCAGGCGCTTGGGCATCCAGTCGATGAAGTCCTTGACCAGTTTCTCCCAACCGCGCGGCAGGTCGTGGGCGACACCGCCGATGCGGAACCAGGCCGGGTGCAGACGGAAACCGGTGACGGCTTCGATCACGGTGTAGGCGCGCTGACGGTCGGTGAACGTAAAGAACACCGGGGTCATGGCGCCCACGTCCTGGATGTAGGTCCCCAGGAACAGCAGGTGGCTGGTGATGCGGAAGAACTCGGACATCATGATGCGAATGACGTTGACCCGATCCGGCACGGTGATGCCGGCCAGCTTCTCGACCGAAAGCACGTACGGCAGGTTGTTCATCACCCCGCCGAGGTAGTCGACGCGGTCGGTATACGGAATGTAGCTGTGCCAGGACTGGCGCTCGCCCATCTTTTCGGCGCCACGGTGGTGGTAACCGATGTCGGGCACGCAGTCGACGATCTCTTCGCCGTCCAGCTGCAGGATGATACGGAAGGCACCGTGGGCCGAAGGGTGGTTCGGGCCCAGGTTGAGGAACATGTAGTCCTCGTTGGTGCCGGAACGCTTCATGCCCCAGTCTTCCGGACGGAAACGCGCGGCTTCCTCTTCGAGCTGCTGCTTGGCGAGGGTCAGGCTGTACGGGTCGAATTCCGTGGCACGGGCCGGGAAATCCTTGCGCAGCGGGTGACCTTCCCACGTCGGCGGCATCATGATGCGGGTCAGGTGCGGGTGGCCCGGGAAATCGATCCCGAACATGTCCCACACTTCACGCTCGTACCAGTTGGCGTTCGGCCAGATGCCGGTCACGGTCGGCATGCTCAGGTCGCTTTCGGACAACGCGACCTTGATCATCACGTCGCTGTTACGTTCTATCGACATCAGGTGATAGAACACGGTGAAGTCAGCGTCCGGCAGGCCACGGCGCTTGGTGCGCAGGCGTTCGTCGACGCCGTGCAGGTCGTAGAGCATCACGTACGGCTTGGGCAACTGACGCAGGAACGTCAGGATTTCGATCAGCCGGGCACGTTGCACCCACAGCACCGGCAGGCCGGTGACGGTGGATTGGGCGGTGAACGCGTCAGCGCCAAAACGGTTATGGAGTTCAACGACGACCTCTTGGTCGTCAGCCTTGTGAGGCGGGATGTACAGAGCGGTGTCTGCAGTCATAGGTCTCGATCGCTATCGGTCAACGTACAGAATGAACCCAGGTTCAGGCTTCTTTTTATAAAAGAAAAAACCGGATCAGACTTCGTCGGGGCTGCGCAGGTTGGTCACCGCAATACGCTGTTCACGGCGCTGTTCCTTCTGCGACGGCATCTCGGCGCGGTAAACGCCTTGGTCGCCGACGACCCAGGAAAGGGGACGACGCTCCTGGCCAATGGATTCCTGCAGCAGCATCAAGCCTTGCAGAAACGCCTCTGGGCGGGGCGGGCAGCCGGGCACATAAACATCCACAGGCAGGAATTTGTCCACGCCCTGAACCACCGAATAGATGTCATACATGCCACCGGAGTTGGCACACGCTCCCATGGAGATGACCCACTTGGGCTCCAGCATCTGCTCGTACAGGCGCTGGATGATCGGGGCCATCTTCAGAAACGGTGTGCCGGCGATAACCATGAAATCCGCCTGACGCGGCGATGCCCGGATGACCTCGGCGCCAAAGCGGGCGATGTCATGGGGCGCCGTGAAGGCGGTGGTCATTTCCACATAACAGCACGACAGGCCGAAGTTGTACGGCCAAAGGGAGTTCTTGCGACCCCAGTTGACGGCACCATTGAGCACGTCTTCGAGCTTGCCCATGTAGATGTTTTTGTGGACTTGGTCTTCTAACGGATCGGAAACGACTTCGCGTTCGCCGATGGGGTACTGCTCGTTAGGAGCGTCCGGGTTGATCCTGGTGAGATTATATTGCATTGCCAAAGCCTCATTGTTTTAGCTTCGCCTGCCGGTTACGGCGACCAACGGGAGCCCAATCGAGCGCCCCTACCCGCCATAGGTAGACAAGACCTGCCAACAGAATTGCTATGAAAACGAGCGCTTCGGCGAAGCCGGTCCAGCCGCTTTCGCGGACGGACACAGACCAGGCGTACAGAAAGAGGGCTTCAATGTCGAAAATCACGAACAGCATCGCGACCAGATAGAATTTTGCCGATAGCCGCAGACGGGCGCCGCCGGTGGGCAGCATGCCGGATTCGAACGGTTCGTTTTTACTGCGGCCCCAGGCTTTGGAACCGAGCAGGCTGGAAAGGCCGAGCATGAAGGCGCAGAGGCCGACGACACCAAGGAGAAATACGGCGAAGCCCCAGTTGTGGGCAATCAATCCTGTCGAGTCGGGCATGCTGGCAGTCCTTAACAGAGAGCAAAGGTCTCTGAGCTTGAAAGAGTAGAAGCAGTGACGATATGTCGCAGTGCGACCAATCCCGGGATTTTATGTGCAAAAGGGGGGCAAGTAAATTTTCTGCATCAAATTTATTCACAGGATTAATGAGATAGGTCACGATTTTCGTGCCCATGCCCAGCAGGGGCGGGGATTGAGGAGGGTTTGAAGAAATATGTTTCGCTCGCGAAGCAGGCACTTCGAAAGGGTTTAAATGATAATAAATATCATTTGGAGGGGCGTCTGGCGTGTGTCACTGGAGCGTGACGAAGTTCCCATTAATTATCGACGGTAAGTTTGCCGGTTAATGGATGTCTCGTGAATTAACTTTCACCGGCCGATGGAAGTTGCCTATGGCAATAGTTGACTTGCGCAGTAGGGTACTTCCGCCGTTTCACCAAAAAGCCGCCCGAAGGCGGCTCCTGCGTCCAATCATCGAGTGGCTTAATGGAACTGTTCTTCTTCCGTCGAGCCGGTCAACGCTGTCACCGAGGACTTGCCTCCCTGGATAACAGTGGTCATGTCATCGAAGTAACCGGTGCCCACTTCCTGCTGGTGCGCCACGAAGGTGTAGCCCTTGGCGGCGTCGGCGAACTCCTGCTCCTGCAGTTTCACGTAGGCGGTCATGTCGTTGCGGGCGTAG
>NZ_DASVUM010000146.1:0-17203 GCF_036387035.1 Pseudomonas sp.
AACGCAGGTTTCGCGCAGTGGGCCGAGCCGCATGGATGCGGCGAGAGCGCCGTCAGGACATGGATGTCCGTTCGGCGCGGGCCCACGGAGCGAGACCGGAGTGAGGGTATTCCGACGAAGGAGGAACCCAACCAGGAGCACGGCCTTTTTGGTTACTTTTTCGGCTGTTGGAAAAAGTGACCCGCCGTAAGGGCGGAACCATAATTCGCGACACCCGAGATAACGGATATACACCCCATAGCAACTCCCACCGCGAAGGATTCAACCCCCAAATCCCCCTTATTCCGACCATCCGCCCGTCGCCGCTGTCGTTCAGCACGCCCGACAGCTATAATCCGCCGCTTTCCCATTTGCCAAGACCCCCGAGACCATGACCGAGTCCGTTCTTGACTACATGACCCGCCTGGGTCGCGCCGCCCGCGAAGCCTCGCGCGTGATCGGTCGTGCCAGCACCGCCCAGAAGAACCGCGCCCTTGCCGCCACGGCTGCCGCGCTGGACGCTTCCCGTGCCGAACTGACCGCCGCCAACGAACAAGACCTCGCCGCCGGCCGCGCCAATGGACTCGAACCCGCCCTGCTCGAACGCCTTTCCCTGACCCCGGCCCGCATCGACAGCATGATCGCCGGGCTGCGTCAGGTCGCCAGCCTGCCAGACCCCATCGGCACCCTGCGCGACATGAACTTCCAGCCCTCTGGCATCCAGGTCGGCAAAATGCGCGTGCCACTGGGCGTCGTCGGCATCATCTACGAATCGCGCCCCAACGTAACCATCGACGCCGCGAGCCTCTGCCTCAAATCCGGTAACGCCACCATCCTTCGCGGCGGCTCCGAAGCGATCCAGTCCAACCGCGCCATCGCCGCCTGCATCCAGCGCGGCCTCGACGAAGCGGGCCTGCCTGCCGCCGTCGTACAAGTCGTCGAAACCACCGACCGCGCCGCGGTAGGCGCGCTGATCACCATGCCCGAGTACGTGGACGTCATCGTGCCGCGTGGCGGCAAAGGCCTGATCGAACGCGTCAGCCGCGACGCCAGAGTCCCGGTCATCAAACACCTGGACGGCATCTGCCACGTCTATGTCAGCGCCCACGCCGACCTGGCCGCCGCCCAACGCATCAGCTTCAACGCCAAGACCTACCGTTATGGCATCTGCGGCGCCATGGAAACCCTGCTGGTCGATCAAGCCATCGCCGCTGACTTCCTGGTGCCCATGGCGGCCCGGTTCCGGGAAAAGGGCGTCGAACTGCGCGGTTGCGAGCGCACCCGTGAGTGGATTGACGTTTTGCCGGCCACCGAAGAAGACTGGCACACCGAATACCTGGCGCCGATCCTCTCGATTCGCGTCGTCACCGGTCTTGATCAGGCCATCGAACACATCAATCACTACGGCTCGCATCACAGCGACGCCATCATCTCCGACTCGCAAGCCCAGACCCGCCGCTTCATGGCAGAGGTCGACTCGAGTTCGGTGATGGTCAACGCGCCCACCAGTTTCGCGGACGGTTTCGAATACGGCCTGGGCGCTGAAATCGGCATCTCGACCGACAAGATTCATGCGCGCGGTCCTGTGGGGCTCGAAGGCCTGACCTGCGAGAAATACATCGTCGTGGGTGATGGCACTCAGTTGCGCGGGCAGGGGCCGGTCTGACTTGGCCGACGTCGGTCAGCCTTCAGGCAGTGGCGCGCAGGCAGTGGCCGATCCGGGCGCAGTTCCCCTGAGCAGTGCACGGGTGCCCAAGCGCATTGGCATATTGGGCGGCACGTTCGACCCGGTGCATATCGGCCACTTGCGTGGCGCGCTGGAAGTCGCCGAGTTGCTGAAGCTTGATGAGTTGCGTCTGACGCCCAGCGCGAGGCCGCCTCATCGCGACACACCCAGTGTATCGGCGCAGGACCGGTTGGCGATGGTCCAGTGCGCAGTGGGCGGGGTGCCGCCGCTGACGGTGGATGATCGCGAGCTGTTGCGCGACAAGCCGTCGTACACGATCGACACGCTGGAATCGATGCGCGCTGAACTGGCCGCGGATGATCAGCTATTTTTATTGCTGGGTTGGGACGCCTTTTGCGGGCTGCCTTCCTGGCATCGGTGGGAAGAGTTGCTGGAGCACTGCCATATCGTGGTGCTGCAACGCCCGGACGCCGACAGCGAGTCCCCGGATGCGATGCGAAATCTGCTCGCGGGACGTGCCGTCAGTGATCCGAAGGCCCTCAAGGGCCCCGGCGGAAAGATTACGTTCGTCTGGCAGACACCGCTTTCGGTGTCTGCCACCCAGATCCGTCAACTGCTGGCCAGCGGTAAGTCGGTACGTTTTCTGGTGCCAGACGCGGTACTGGCCTATATCGATACGCACGGGCTGTACCGTGCGTCGAACTAAAGGCGTGTTTCAACGCAGCCAAGTGCGCGACGAAACGCCTACACATACGAGTTGAAAGAGTTTTTTATGACTGACAAACGAGCTGTAAACCCAATCATCGACGTCATCAAGGCTGCACTGGAAGACGTCAAGGCGCAGGACATCCAGGTGCTGGACGTGCGTGACAAGCAGAGCATCACCGATTACATGGTGATCGCGACCGGTACCTCGAACCGCCAGATCAACGCGATGCTCGACAAGGTCCGCGAAGAAGTCAAAAAGCAGGGCCTCAAGCCGCTGGGCGAAGAAGGCAAAGGCGACAGCGACTGGGTGCTGCTGGACCTGGACATCGCCATCGTCCACATGATGACCGCCTCCGCTCGCCAGTTTTATGACCTTGAGCGTCTGTGGGCCGGTGCCGAGCAGAGCCGTTCGGCCAGCGCTGCGCACCACAGCCCGGAAAACGCTCACGAGCACTTCGACAAGCTGAACAAAGACCAGGCCTAAGGCTGCGTCGTGCGTCTGCGCCTGATCGCCGTCGGTTCCCGCATGCCCAAGTGGGTGGAAGAGGGTTGGCATGAATATGCCAAGCGTCTGCCATCCGAACTGGCACTGGAGCTGGTGGAAATTCCGCTCAATACCCGTGGCAAGAACGCCGACGTGGCTCGCCTCATCCGTCAGGAAGGCGAGGCCATGCTGGCGAAAGTGCAGCCGGGCGAGCGGATCGTCACGCTTGAAGTGCATGGCAAGCCATGGAGCACCGAGCAACTGGCGGGCGAGCTCGATCGCTGGCGTCTGGATTCGCGCACGGTCAACCTGATGGTCGGTGGTCCGGAAGGGCTGGCGCCGGAAGTCTGTGCCCGGGCCGAGCAGCGTTGGTCGTTGTCGCCGTTAACGTTGCCGCACCCGCTGGTGCGCATCCTGATCGGTGAGCAGATCTATCGTGCCTGGACCGTGCTGTCCGGTCACCCTTATCACAAGTAGCGCCGCTGCCTTCACTGTGAACCTGCCCTAAATGTCTCAGCCGATCCGCCTGAAAGACCACGAAAAGGACGCACGCCTGGTGCGCAGCCGAGTCGTGGTCGGTGCAGTCGTGGTGGTCGTGCTGATCTGCGTGCTGGTCGCGCGGCTGTATTTCCTGCAGGTCATTCAGTACGAGTACCACTCGACACTGTCCGAGAACAACCGCGTTCATGTGCAGCCGATTCCGCCGAGCCGCGGGCTGATCTACGACCGTAACGGCGTGGTGATTGCTGACAACCGGCCCAGCTTCAGCCTGAGCATGACGCGCGAGCGTTCCGGCGACTGGACGCAGGTGCTGGACACCATCGTCCAGGTCCTTGAACTGACGCCTGACGACCGGGTGATTTTCGAAAAACGCATGAAGCAGGGGCGCCGGCCGTTCGAGCCGGTGCCCATCCTGTTCGAGCTGACCGAAGAGCAAATCGCCCGCATCGCCGTCAACCAGTTCCGCCTGCCGGGCGTCGAAGTGGTGGCGCAGCTGGTTCGCCACTACCCCCAGGGCGAGCATTTTGCGCATTCGGTGGGTTACATGGGCCGGATCAACGAGAAAGAGCTGAAAAGCCTCGATCCCGTGAATTACAGCGGCACCCACCACATGGGTAAGACGGGAATCGAGCGCTTCTACGAGCCCGAGCTTCACGGTCAGGTGGGGTACGAAGAGGTCGAAACCAACGCCCGCGGCCGCGTCTTGCGCGTGCTCAAGCGGACCGATCCGGTGCCCGGCAAGGACATCGTCCTGAGCCTGGACATCCAGCTGCAGGAAGCCGCCGAAGCTGCGCTGGGCGGTCGTCGGGGTGCCGTCGTGGCGCTCGACCCGAGCACCGGCGAGGTGTTGGCGATGGTCAGTCAGCCAAGCTTCGACCCCAACCTGTTCGTCACCGGCATCAGCTTCAAGGCGTATTCCGAGCTGCGCGATTCGGTAGATCGCCCGCTGTTCAACCGCATCTTGCGGGGCCTGTACCCGCCGGGCTCGACCATCAAGCCGGCCGTGGCAATTGCCGGCCTCGACACCGGCGTGATCACGGCAAGCACGCGGGTCTTCGACCCCGGCTATTACATGCTGCCGAACTATGATCACAAATACCGTAACTGGAACCGCACCGGCGACGGTTGGGTGGATCTGGACACGGCCATCATGCGCTCCAACGACACCTATTTTTACGACCTGGCCCACAAGGTCGGGATTGATCGACTGTCCGCCTACCTCAACAAGTTCGGCATTGGCCAAAAGGTCTCGCTCGACATGTTCGAGGAGTCGCCCGGCCTGATGCCGTCCCGCGACTGGAAGCGCGTCACCCGACGCCAGGCGTGGTTCCCGGGCGAGACGCTGATTCTGGGGATTGGTCAGGGCTACATGCAGGCCACGCCGCTGCAACTGGCCCAGGCCACTGCGCTGGTGGCGAACAAGGGCAAGTGGAACCGTCCGCACCTGGCCAGGACCATTGAAGGACAGAAGCCGGTGGACGAAAACCCGATGCCGGACATCGTCCTGCGCGACCCGTCGGACTGGGGCAAGGTCAATCACGGCATGCAGCAAGTCATGCACGGCGCCCGCGGCACCGCGCGCAAAGCCTCAATTGGTGCGCAATACCGCATCGCCGGCAAGAGCGGTACCGCGCAGGTCGTTGCCATTCGGCAGGGCGAGAAGTACGACCGATCGAAGGTCCAGGAACGCCATCGTGACCACGCCTTGTTCGTCGGCTTCGCGCCGGCCGACAGCCCGAAGATCGTCGTCGCGGTGATGATCGAAAACGGCGAGTCGGGCTCCGGTGTCGCCGCGCCCGTGGTGCGGCAGGTCATGGACGCCTGGTTGCTCGATCCCCAGGGCCATCTGAAACCCGAATACGCCAGCAATGCACAGCCTCCGGAGACCGCGGCCCGTGAAGAGTAATTTCGACCGCATCCTTTCCAGCGAAGATGTGATGCGCCGTCGCGCCACGTTCCTGCAGAAAATCCACGTCGATGGCCCGCTGCTGATCCTGCTGCTGACCTTGGCGGCGGGCAGCCTGTTCGTGCTCTATTCAGCCAGCGGCAAGAGCTGGGACCTGCTGATCAAACAGGCAACCTCCTTCGGCATCGGTCTGGTGTCGATGTTCGTCATCGCGCAGCTCGAGCCCCGGTTCATGGCCCGCTGGGTGCCCGCCGCTTACGTGCTGGGGGTTCTGCTGCTGGTGGCGGTGGACGTGATGGGCCACAACGCCATGGGCGCGACGCGCTGGATAAACATCCCCGGCGTCATTCGCTTCCAGCCCTCGGAATTCATGAAGATCATCATGCCGGCGACCATCGCCTGGTACCTGTCCAAGCGCACATTGCCGCCGCACCTCAAACACGTGGCGGTCAGCCTCGGCCTGATTGGCCTGCCGTTCATTCTGATCGTGCGCCAGCCGGACCTCGGCACCTCGTTGCTGATTCTTGCGTCCGGCACCTTCGTGCTGTTCATGGCCGGCCTGCGCTGGCGCTGGATCATCAGCGTGGTCGCGGCGGCAGTTCCGGTGGCCGTCGCCATGTGGTTCTTCTTCATGCACGACTATCAGAAGCAGCGGATCCTGACCTTTCTGGACCCGGAGAGCGATCCGCTCGGCACGGGCTGGAACATCATTCAATCCAAGGCGGCCATCGGCTCGGGCGGCGTTTTCGGCAAAGGCTGGCTCATGGGCACACAGTCGCACCTGGATTTTCTGCCCGAGAGCCACACCGACTTCATCATCGCGGTGCTCGGCGAGGAATTCGGGCTGGTAGGGATTTGTGCGCTGCTGCTGATTTACCTCTTGTTGATCGGTCGCGGGCTGGTGATCACCGCCCAGGCGCAGACGCTCTACGGCAAGCTGCTCGCGGGCAGCCTGACCATGACCTTTTTTGTTTACGTTTTCGTCAATATCGGTATGGTCAGCGGTCTGCTGCCGGTCGTAGGCGTGCCGTTGCCCTTTATTAGCTACGGCGGAACCTCGCTGGTGACGCTGCTGTCAGCGTTTGGTGTTTTGATGTCGGTCCACACGCATCGCAAATGGATCGCTCAGGTTTGATTTAAGGTGAAGAACTCAATGCAAGTAGTGCGTGGCTGGGCTGCTCGATATGCGCCGCTGGTCGGTCTGATGGGCATCTTCGGCTCAGTGCAGGAATCACTTGCCGGTGGCTATGACGGCTCTCCTCAAGTCGCCCAGTTCGTCAGCGAAATGACCCGTGATTATGGTTTTGCGGGCGAGCAATTGATTGAAGTGTTCCGCGATGTGCAGCGCAAGCAGCCGATTCTCGATGCCATTTCGAGGCCTGCGGAGCGGGTCAAGCCATGGAAGGACTATCGTCCTATGTTCCTCACCGACGCGCGGGTTGCCCGGGGCGTGGACTTCTGGCGTCAGCACGAAGCCGCCCTGGCGCGCGCCGAGCAGGAGTACGGCGTGCCGGCTCAGGTCATCGTTTCGATCATCGGCGTCGAGACATTCTTTGGCCGTAACACCGGGAACTACCGGGTGATGGACGCGTTATCGACGCTGGCCTTCGACTATCCTCAGCGCGCCGACTTCTTCCGCAAGGAGCTGCGTGAGTTCCTGCTGTTGTCCCGCGAACAACAGGTCGATCCGCTGACGCTCAAAGGCTCTTACGCCGGCGCCATGGGTTTGCCCCAGTTTATGCCGAGCAGCTTTCGCGCCTATGCGGTCGACTTTGACGGCGACGGCCACATCAATATCTGGAACGACCCGGACGATGCGATCGGCAGCGTCGCCAGCTACTTCAAGCGCCACGGATGGGTGGCCGGCGAGCCGGTTGTCAGCCGTGCCCAGGTGCGCGGCGACCGCGTCGACGAGGGTTTGAGCCCTGGCATTGACCCGGTGAAAAACGTCGGGGAGTTGCGAGCGTTGGGCTGGGCGAGTCATGATGCGCTGCGCGACGACATGCCGGTCACGGCGTTTCGCCTCGACGGCGACAAAGGCCCTGAATACTGGATGGGTCTGAAGAATTTTTACGCAATCACGCGGTACAACCGCAGCGTGATGTACGCCATGGCCGTGCATCAGCTGTCTGAAATGCTTGTTCAAGCCCGGGACGTCAAGTAATGCGGTCAATGCCGATGCAACAACCATTGAAACTGATGGCCTTCGCGGCGCTGACTTTGCTGATCGTCAGTTGCTCAACCAGCCGGTCGCCGAGCACGGCGCAGCGTCAGGGCAACGTCATCCGTTCGCAGCCTGGGCTGGACATCAACCGGGCGCACAAAGACGGCGCGCCCTGGTGGGACGTTGACGTATCTCGCATCCCCGACGCCATCCCGACCCTGCACACCGGCCCGTACAAGGCCAACCCGTACACTGTGCTGGGCAAGACCTATTTCCCGCTGAGTGATTCCAAGACCTATTCCCAGACGGGAACGGCGTCCTGGTACGGCACCAAATTTCATGGCCAGAACACCGCCAACGGTGAAGTCTACGACCTGTACGGCATGAGCGCGGCGCACAAAACCCTGCCGCTGCCCAGCTATGTCCGCGTGACCAACCTGGACAATAACCGCACGGTGATCCTGCGGGTCAACGATCGCGGCCCGTTCTACTCCGATCGCATCATTGACCTGTCGTACGCTGCCGCGAAGAAACTCGGTTATGCCGAAACCGGTACGGCGCGGGTGAAAGTCGAAGGCATCGATCCTTCTCAGTATTGGGCGCAGCGCGGCAAGCCGGCGCCGCTGATGCTGGATCAGCCACAAGTGGCCAGCAACACGCCGCCACGCCAGCCGCAACCGGCGGCCCCGGTGATCACCGCATCGGCCGGTACGATCGAGCAGTGGACGCCGCCACCGCAGCAACACGCCGCTCCGGTCACCCCCGTACCGATCGACGCAAAAAAAAACGCTTCAGGACCAGCGTCTGGGCTGTTTCTCCAAGTGGGAGCCTTCGCCAACCCGGACGCTGCGGAACTCCTGAGGTCGAAATTGAGCGGGATGGTCAGGGCGCCGGTGTTCGTGAGTTCGATCGCACGCAATCAACAGACGCTCTATCGCGTGCGGATGGGACCGGTCGACACGCCGGGTGAAGCCCAGCAACTGCAAAACAGCGTAAGGTCGGCCAACCTCGGCTCGCCAAGCGTGGTCACGTCGGACCAGTAACGCGCGCATCAGCGACTCGTACCCCGGCAACGGGGCCGAATCGCCATCTGACCGACGACTTGCCACCCGCGCTTGACGTTGTCAGCAGCTTTTCACGGCACGTTCTGTAGAATGTGAGCCCGTTTGCCGGGGTAGCCCGGCACCCGCTTTGCCCGCAAGGGCATGTTTGCCCATTAGCATTTTCGAGAGACGGATGAACATCACCAGCTTTGCAAAACGCCTTTGCCTGCTTATCCCGCTATTCACCGCGCCTGCCGTGTTTGCGGCAGAACAGATGACGCCATCGCCACCGCAACTGGCTGCCAAGGCTTATGTGCTGATGGACGCCAACAGCGGCAACGTTCTGGTCGAAAACAATGGCGACCAGCGCCTGCCACCGGCCAGTCTGACCAAGCTGATGACCGCCTACATCGCCACGCTGGAAATCCGTCGTGGCCAGATCGGTGAAAACGACCCTGTGACCGTCAGCGAAAACGCCTGGCGCACCGGGGGCTCGCGGATGTTCATCAAGGTGGGCAGCCAGGTGACCGTCAGCGATCTGCTGCACGGCATCATCATTCAATCGGGCAACGACGCCAGTGTGGCGCTCTCCGAGCACATCGCCGGCAGCGAAGACGCATTCGCCGACCTGATGAACAAGACCGCTGCCGACCTGGGCATGGTCAACAGCCACTTCATGAACCCGACCGGCCTGCCGAACCCTGATCACTACGCCACAGCCCATGACATGGCGCTGCTGGCCCGCGCGATCATCCACGAAGACCCGGCTCACTACGCGATCTACTCGCAAAAAGAGTTCTTCTGGAACGGCATCAAGCAGCCAAACCGCAACCTGCTCCTGTGGCGTGACAAGACCGTTGACGGTCTGAAAACCGGCCACACCGAAGAAGCCGGCTACTGCATGGTGTCCTCGGCCGTGCGTGACGGCATGCGTCTGATTGCTGTTGTGTTCGGTACCAACAGCGAGCAGGCCCGTGCTGCGGAAACCCAGAAGCTGCTGACCTACGGTTTCCGTTTCTTCGAAACACAGACCTTCTATCAGAAAGGCACCGAGCTGGCTCAGGCGCCGGTCTGGAAAGGCGCTGACCGTCAAGTCAAGGCCGGCCTGGCTGAAGACCTGACCATGACCATGCCAAAAGGCGAGCTGAAGAAGCTGGCAGCCAGCATGACCATGAACCCGCAACTGGTTGCACCGATCGCCAAAGGCGACGTCATCGGCAAGGTTGAAGTCAAACTGGACGACAAAGTCGTGCACAGCGCCAACCTGATCGCGCTGGACGCCGTCGAGGAGGGTGGTATCTTCCGCCGCCTGTGGGATAGCATTCGGTTGTTCTTCTACGGTTTGTTCAACTGATCAACCATTGATCACCCGCTGACCGTTGCTCCGTACGCCCCCGTCGCCGACCGCGCCGGGGGCCTGTCCGTTTTCCGGCTTACGAGGCCGTTACTGCCATGACAGATTCCGAAGTAAAAGCGCCAAAAATCGAATTTCCCTGCGCCGACTATCCCATCAAGATCATCGGTGACACGGGTGTGGGCTTCAAAGACAGGGTCATCGAGATCCTCGAGAAGCATGCGACCGTCGACATGAACACCCTGGCCGAGCGCCAGAGCAGCAACGGCAAGTACACCACCGTTCAGCTGCACATCATTGCCACCGGGCAAGACCAGCTTTACGACATCAACAGCGAATTGCGGGCCACCGGCTTCGTGCACATGGTGCTGTGATGGGTGCTGTTCTGGGCTTTCGTGAACTCGGTCTGACCGACTACGAGCCCACGTGGCAGGCCATGAAACGCTTTACCGACGGCCGCGACCGCGAGACTGCCGACGAGATCTGGCTTGTCCAGCATCCGCCCGTTTTTACCCAGGGCCAGTCGGGCAAACCCGAGCATCTGTTGCTGCCCGGAGATATCCCGGTGGTGCAGGTCGATCGCGGCGGCCAAGTGACTTATCATGGCCCCGGCCAACTGGTCGCCTATCTGCTGCTGGACGTTCGCCGTCTGGGGTTTGGTGTACGTGAGCTGGTCACGCGGATCGAGCGCAGCTTGATCGACCTGCTGGCCAGTTACGGCGTAGATGCAGCCGCCAAGGCTGACGCGCCGGGGGTTTACGTCGACGGCGCCAAGATCGCATCACTGGGGCTGCGCATCCGCAATGGCTGCTCCTTTCATGGCCTTGCGCTGAACGTCGATATGGATCTGGACCCTTTTAAACGGATTAATCCCTGTGGGTACGCGGGGCTGGCAATGACCCAGCTGCGCGAACACGCAGGGCCGATTGAATTTGCCGAGGTTAGTGCCCGGCTGCGTGCGCAGCTCGTCAAACACCTCGACTACGCTGAGCAGACGACCCTAACGGGCGGAATCGATTGATATGACTACTGCGTATGAGGCAGCTGACACTGTCGTGAATACAGAGAATGCCGTACAAACCCTGATCCCGACGGTGAGCGTCGCCACGCCTGAGCGTGCGGCCCGTCCAAAAGTGGAGGCCGGCGTGAAGCTGCGCGGCGCGGAAAAAGTCGCGCGCATCCCGGTGAAGATTATTCCGACGGTTGATCTGCCGAAGAAGCCTGACTGGATTCGCGTGCGCATCCCGGTCTCGCCCGAAGTCGACCGCATCAAGGCGCTGCTGCGCAAGCACAAGCTGCACAGCGTGTGCGAAGAGGCGTCCTGCCCGAACCTGGGCGAGTGCTTCTCCGGCGGCACAGCGACGTTCATGATCATGGGTGACATCTGTACCCGTCGCTGCCCGTTCTGCGATGTCGGCCATGGCCGTCCAAAAGCGCTGGACACCGATGAGCCGAAGAACCTGGCCGTTGCCATTGCGGACCTGAAGCTCAAGTACGTCGTGATCACTTCCGTGGACCGTGATGACCTGCGTGACGGCGGTGCCCAGCACTTTGCCGACTGCATCCGCGAAATCCGCGAGTTGTCGCCGAACGTGCAGCTCGAGACGCTGGTTCCCGATTACCGTGGCCGCATGGACATCGCGCTGGAAATCACCGCCGCGACGCCGCCAGACGTCTTCAACCACAACCTGGAAACCGTGCCGCGCCTGTACAAGGCAGCGCGCCCGGGTTCCGATTACCAGTGGTCGCTGACGTTGCTCAAGCGCTTCAAGGAAATGGTCCCGCATGTGCCGACCAAATCCGGGCTGATGCTGGGTCTGGGCGAGACCGACGAAGAAGTGATCGAAGTCATGCAGCGCATGCGCGAGCACAACATCGACATGCTGACCCTGGGTCAGTACCTTCAACCGTCGCGCAACCATTTGCCGGTGCAGCGCTTCGTGCACCCGGACGTGTTCGACTGGTTCGCCGAAGAAGGTTACAAAATGGGCTTCAAGAATGTCGCCTCCGGCCCGCTGGTCCGCTCCTCGTACCACGCGGACGAACAAGCCAAGCTGGTCAAGTCGCTGCTGACCGCGGGCTGATCACAACGCCGTTGGCATAGAAAGTAAAAAGGGCCGGATAGAAATATCCGGCCCTTTTTTATGCGAAACGTCCACGGCGGTCTGGCTAACAT
The DNA here is from genome assembly GCF_036387035.1 of Pseudomonas sp. GTDB lineage: Bacteria > Pseudomonadota > Gammaproteobacteria > Pseudomonadales > Pseudomonadaceae > Aquipseudomonas. The sequence goes on from NZ_DASVUM010000146.1 coordinate 12,003, forward strand.
ACATCGCCATAACGGCATACGCATACTGTAGGAGCCGGCTTGCTGGCGAATGCGGTTTGTCAGTCGGCATCCTCATTATTGATCGGACGCCTTCGCCAGCAAGCCGGCTCCTACGGGTTATGTTGAGGCACGCAATGCATCGTGACGCTTGCAGATTCAGGGTTTGCGCAGTTGTTCCAGCAATTCCTGAGTGGGATACCCGTCTGCCGGCCAGCCAAACGACTGCTGGGCGCTGCGAATTGCCTTGCGCGTGTTCGCGCCAATGATTCCGTCCGGTGCGCCTGCGTCGTACTGTCGGGCCGACAGCAACGTCTGCAGCTCAATGCGCTCGGAGCGGCTCAACGGACGATCACCTCGTGGCCAGCTTCCCTGCACATAACCGCCGCCACCGAAGCGCTCGGACAGCAAACCGATGGCCAAGGCGTAGGATGACGAGTTGTTGTACTTCAGAATGGCGCGGAAGTTGTCCATCACCAGAAATGCCGGGCCTTTATAGCCCGCCGGCAGCAGCAAGGCCGCCTGTTGTTGCTGCAGGTTGCCGGGCAGTGCTGAACCGTTCGGCAGCTTCAGCCCCAGCTGCTGCCATTCGCCAATGGACTTGCGGGTGGAGGCATCTGCCAGCGCGTAGTCGAAACCCTGAGCCAGTTGCACTTCGAAGCCCCACGGCTGGCCTTTCTGCCAGCCCGAGCTTTGCAGGTAATGCGCAGTGGAGGCGAGGGCGTCGCTCGGAGAGTTCCAGATGTCGCGGCGGCCGTCGCCGTCGAAGTCCACGGCATGGGTGTTGTAGGTCGTCGGAATGAATTGGGTCTGGCCCATCGCACCCGCCCATGAACCCAGCATGCTCGGCGCGTCGATATCGCCATGCTGAATGATCTGCAGCGCGGCGATCAGTTGATCCTGCGCGAACTGCGGTCGGCGCCCTTCATACGCAAGCGTCGCCAGTGAACGGATCACCGACTGGGTGCCCTGGAACTGGCCGAAGCTGCTTTCCATGCCCCAAACGGCCACCAATGCCTGGCGATCAACGCAATAACGCTGTTCGATGGCGCTCAACGCGTCAGCGTATTCGTTCAGCAGTGCCTGACCCTTGCGCACGCGCACGGCTGACATCGCGCCGTCGAGGTATTCCCACACCGGGCGGCTGAACTCCGGCTGGCTGCGATCGGCCTTGACCACGCTCATGTCCGGCGTGACGCCGGCAAACGCGTTGTCGAACACATCCGGCCGCACGCCGGCGTTCAGCGCAAGCGCCCGGAACTGGCTCTGCCACTCGCTGAATGTCATGGCGGGCTGGATTTCAAAGTTGCCATCGTCAGGTTGCGCAACGGCGCCTGAAGGCGTGGGCAGACTCTTGACGACTTGCGCGGCGGGCGCGGCTTGGAGGGGAGTGGCAACGGCAGCGGTAGGCTGCTCGGCACAGGCGACCAGCGCGAAAAGGCTGGAGGCGGCGATCAACTGGCGGACGTGCCAGCGACGGGGAAAGCTTGGGGGCATTCTGGGGTCCACAGGGCTAAACCGGAAGGTACAGACCTTAACATGCCGGCCCTGTTGGTGGGGCGCCAGTCAGTAACGCGAAGTTTTCAAGCCGCCCTAACGGAAGAAGCCTCCCAGCTTTTAGACTGGAAGGCTTCGCGGCGGTAGCTGCCTTTGCCTTTGCCGGGTTGTTCCTGACGGCTGCGGAACAGTGGCTGGGCAATAATGGATTTGGCCTTGTTCGGCCGCTTTTTGGCTTTGCTCATGGCGTTCTCGCTCAAGTGGTGGGGTGCAGCAGCGGGGATGTTCGGCCAGTTCGCCGCCGCTGTCCAATTAACCTGGGCTATCGAAACGTTACAGATTATTCCGCAGGCAGCGCCAGGCGTTGACCCGCCATCAGCAGCGTCAGTCGACTCAGGCTGCTCCAGACCGAGCCTTGCGCCTGGCCCTTGATTTGCGCGTCGATGTGTTGCGCGTCCATCAGCAGTTGGCCCCAGCGCCGCGCAGAGTGGCGTTGCAGGGCTTTGCTCATCAGCGGCTTGCGTTTGTCCCAGATGGGCGGGCGCGCCTGGCTGAACGCCTTGTCCAGCGGGATACCCTGACCGAATTGCAACGCCAGGTTGGCAAGCACACGCAGTTCACGGGACAGCGCCCACAGGATAACCGGCGGCTCAACGCCTTCGCCGCGCAGGCCTTCAAGCATCCGCAGCGCATGGGCGGCTTCGCCATTGAGGATCGCGTCGGTCAGACCAAAAACATCGAAGCGCGCGCTGTCCGCCACCGCAGCCTGCACGGTCTCGACGGTGATCTGACCTTCTTCGGCCATGAGCTTGAGCTTTTCGATTTCCTGCGCAGCCGCCAGCAAATTGCCTTCTACTCGCGCGGCGATCAGCTCTATGGCGTCCGGCGTCGCCGCCAGGCCGGCCTGCGACAGTCGCTGACGAATCCATTGCGGTAACTGGCTGGCGTCCACCGGCCATATCTGCACGAACTGCGTCTGCGGGCCTTCGACCAGCGCCTTGCCCCATTTGGTTTTCTGCGCCGAGCCATCGAGTTTGGGCAGGCTGATCAGCAGCAGCGTGTCTTCGGCAGGACGGCCGCAATACTCGAGCAGCGCGGCGGCACCTTTGTCGCCGGGCTTGCCGGACGGCAGGCGCAGCTCCAGCAGACGCCGCTCGGCGAACAACGACATGCTCGCGCCCGCCTGAAGCAGAGTGCCCCAGTCGAAGCTCGAATCGGCGCTGAACACCTGGCGTTCGTCATAGCCTTGCTGACGCGCCGCGGCACGGATGGCGTCGCACGCCTCCTGACATTGCAGCGGGTCATCGCCGCTGACGATGTAGACGGGCGCGAGCTGACCTTGCAGGTGTTTGGAGAGTTGGGCGGGGGCGAGTTTCATGAGTCAGAAAAGATCAGGGCCGGCGAACCGGCCCCGACGCCGTCACTTGGACGGGATTTCGATAGGCGACTGCTGTGGCGTCTCGTCGCGAATGCGCTGAGCTGCGGCTTCGGCGTCAGCCTGGGCGCGGGCAGCGGCGTCGGCTTTGGCTTGCAGCTCGTCGAGGCGTCCAGGCGTCAGCTGCTGCAGGCGGGCCAGCACCTTCTGCACGAGGTCAGTGCGCATTTCCTTACGGATCTGATCGGCTTCCTGGTCGGAGCCGATCAGGTTGTTGCCGTCATGGACAAAGACCTTCTGCGCCTGCACAGAGTCATCGAGCAGCAGAACGTCCTTGCTGCCGTGAATTTCGTACTTCAGCACAGTGGTCAGCTCGTATTCGGCGGAACGGCCTGAGCCGGCGTAGCTCGCCGTGCGCTGGGTTTCGTCTTCACGGGCGATGAACAGCTTGTATTGCGCGCCGGTGTAGACGTGCACGCCGCTGCTGGTCAGGGTCTGACGCAGCTGGGTGACCACGTCGCCGTAGGCGTCGCGCGCGCTCACGTCCAGTTCCTTGATCGACAGGGCATTGGTGCCGGTGCCGCGCAGCTGGAAACCGCAGGCGCTCAGCAGAACCGCGAGTCCCATTACCAGCAGATTGCGTTTGATCATCTTGTTGCTCCCTTGAATCCGTTAGAGCCCGGCATCCCGGGTTCTTGAAAAGTGTTCGGGCCTGCGTGCAGGCGCCTGATTGCATCAGCTGGCGACGATGTTGACCAGTTTGCCCGGCACCACGATCACTTTGCGGATCGTCAGGCCGTCGATGAAGCGCAGGACGTTTTCATTGACCCTGGCGGCCGCCTCGACTTCCTCGCGGGTAGCGCTGGCCGGCATGTCGATGTGGCCGCGCAGTTTGCCGTTGACCTGAATCACCAGCTGCAACGTGTCCTGTACCAGTGCCGAGTCATCGACCACTGGCCAGCCAGCGTCGATGATCGGACCTGCGTGCCCCAGCGCAGACCACAGTTCGTGGCTGATGTGCGGGGTGATCGGCGCCAGCAACAGGGCGACGGTTTCCAGGCCTTCCTGCAACAGCGCGCGGTCTTGACCAGCCGCCTGCGGCGCTTTTTCCAGGACGTTCATGAGCGTCATGACTTGCGCGATCGCGGTGTTGAATTTGTGATGCTGACCGACGTCTTGACCGGCCTGTTTGATCGCCAGGTGAATCGCGCGGCGAATGGCCTTCTGGTCGTCATTCAGAGCGGTCTTGTCGAGTGCGCCCGCAGCGCCCGCCGTCACATGTGCCTGGGCCAGACGCCAGACACGCTTGAGGAAGCGGTGCGAGCCTTCAACGCCGGAGTCAGACCATTCCAGGCTCATGTCAGGCGGCGAAGCGAACATCATGAACAGGCGGCAGGTGTCTGCGCCGTACTGGTCGATCATCGACTGCGGGTCGACGCCGTTGTTCTTCGACTTGGCCATCTTCTCGATGCCGCCGATTTCCACCGGCTGGCCATCGGCGATCAGCCTGGCGCCGATGATTTTGGCTTTGCTGTCGCGTTCGAACTCGACGTCCGCCGGGTTGAACCAGGTTTTGCTGCCGTTGGCTTCCAGGCGGTAGAACGTCTCGGCCACGACCATGCCCTGGGTCAGCAGGTTCTTGAACGGCTCGTTGGAGCTGACCAGGCCTTCGTCGCGCATCAGCTTGTGGAAGAAACGCGCGTACAGCAGGTGCAGGATGGCGTGTTCGATACCGCCGATGTACTGATCAACCGGCAGCCAGTGGTTCGCGGCTTTTGGGTCGACCATGCCGCCTTCATAATGAGGCGAGGCGTAGCGTGCGAAGTACCAGGACGATTCGACGAACGTGTCCATGGTGTCGGTTTCGCGCTTGGCCGGTGCGCCGCATTTCGGGCAGCTGCACTCGTAGAACTCTGGCATGCGCGCCAGCGGAGAACCTGCGCCGTCCGGTACCACATCTTCCGGCAGCTTGACCGGCAGTTGGTCTTCCGGCACAGGCACGTCGCCGCACGTGTCGCAGTGAATGATCGGGATCGGGCAGCCCCAATAACGCTGGCGGCTGATGCCCCAGTCGCGCAGGCGGAACTGGGTGCGGGACTTGCCGAGTTCCTTCTTGAGCAGCGCGGCTTCGATGGCATCGAACGCGCCGGCGAAATCCAGCCCGTCGAACCCGGCCGAGTTGATCAGCAGGCCGTGTTCGCCGTACGCGTCCTGCCAGGGCGCAGGGGTTTCATCGCCCGCGCTGGTGCGCACCACCGGCTTGATCGGCAGGCTGTACTTGGTCGCGAATTCGAAATCACGTTCGTCATGGGCAGGCACGGCCATGACCGCG
>NZ_DASVUM010000147.1:0-25653 GCF_036387035.1 Pseudomonas sp.
GGCCCTTCCTTCGTCAGGGTTCCTTCACTCCGGTCCCGCTCCGTGGGCCCGCCGCCATCCGCCATCCATGGCGGGGGGCGGCTCTCGCGGCATCCATGCCGCTCGGCCCACTCCGCGAAACCTGCGTTCAGCCTGCACCCAAGTCGCGATTGGCGGTGCCTGGACTTCCTGCGTAGGCAAATCAAGAGCAGATCTAAAGCAGATCTAAAGCAGATGCAGAGCAGATCGAAAGCAGATCGAAAGCAGATCAGAAGCTTCCCGGCTAAAGCCGGTCCCACTGACTGCGCGCATTGCTTTTAGTGGGACCGGCTTTAGCCGGGAAGAGGCCCGTTCAGGCACCGACATTTGATCGTTCCCACGCTCCGCGTGGTAACGCCGCCGAAGATCCTGATCGCTGCCGAGATCCACTGTAGGAGCCGGCTTGCTGGCGAACGCGGTGAGTCAGAACCAAAGGCGTAGACTGACGAAACCGGTTCGCCAGCAAGCCGGCTTCTACAGATCCGTGATCTTAACCGCCCCCGTTGCTAGCCGCGCAGGCAGTTTCAGTTGCGCGCACAGCCCGCCCCCTTCGCGGTTGGTCAGGCTCAACGTTCCGCCCAGTGCGATGGTCAATTGCTGCGCAATCGCCAGGCCCAGCCCGGTGCCGCCGGTGTCGCGGTTGCGCGAGCTTTCGACGCGGTAGAACGGTTTGATCACTTCCGACAATTCCCCTTCGGCAATCCCGGGACCGCGGTCCAGCACTTGCAGGGACAGGCTGTTATCGGCGTGGGTAACGACGTCGATCTGCGCCGCACCGCCAAACTTCAGCGCGTTATCCGTCAGGTTGACCAGCACTCGGCGCAGGGCGTGGGGGCGGGTGTCGATGACCGCGCCGGTCTTGCCGTTCAATTGCACGTCACGGCCGACGTCCTGGTAATCAAACACCAGGCTGTCGAGGAATGAATCCATGTCCACACGCCGCGCGGTTTCGGTCGACGTGTCCATGCTGCGCGCGTACGCCACGCCTTCCTGCACCAGGTGCTGCATCTCGCTCAGGTCGCTCCACAGTTTGTCCTTCTCAACGCCATCGTCCATGAATTCGGCGCGCAGTTTCATGCGGGTGATCGGTGTCTGCAGGTCGTGGGAGATCGCCGCCAGCAGCTGCATGCGCTCCTTCACGTACGTCGAAATCCGTTGCTGCATGGTGTTGAACGCGACAGCAGCGAAGGCAACCTCGGTCGGGCCGTTTTCATCCAGACGAATGCCTTCGCCGTTCGGGTCGAGATTGTCGACGGCGTGGGACAGGCGCGTCAGCGGACGTATCGCGGTGCGTACCGCCAGCCAGGTGCAGACAAACAGCAGCACCAGTTGCCCGATCAACAGCAGCGGCAACCAGGGAGACAGCGGTGTGATCTGCGGGCGCACGTCGATCGTCAGCGGACTGCCGTCCTTAAGCGTTAAATGCGCCTGATAGTGCGGGCGGCTGTCGGCGATGTTATTGAACGTCAGCGTGTAATCATGACCCAGGCTGTCCTGCATTGAATGCACTGACATCGGCGCCTTGTCCATGTCCACTGGCGTGCCGGTCTCGCCGGGACCGAGCAGGTAGCCGTAGGTGGGGTGTTCGAAGCGGGGCAGCCAGGCGTGGCGCTCGCTGGCGGGCAGGCGTTCGAGGACGGCGACGGTGGTGCTCAGGTCGCGCTCCATATTGCCCAGCATCGTGGACATTGCGCTTTCATAGCGCTCGTAAAATTGCAGGCCGAACGACAGGCCGTGGGCCAGCACCAGGCTGACCAGAAAAATCAGCGAAAGCCGGGACGCCAGGGTGCGCGGCCAACTGAAGCTCAGCTTCATGCGCTGTCTCCGAGAATTTCCACGGCGTAGGTGAACACGTAGCCCTCATTGCGCACGGTCTTGATATAGGCCGGGTCGCGCGCATCGTCCGCCAGGCGCTGACGCAGGCGGCTGACCAGCAGGTCGATGGAGCGGTCGAACAGGTCGGCGTCGCGGCCCTGGGTCAGGTTCAGCAGTTGATCGCGGCTCAAGACGCGCTGCGGGTGATCGAGGAAGGTGCGCAGCAGCCGGTATTCCGCGCCGCTGAGGGTGACCACCGTGCCCTGGGCATCGAGCAAATGGCGGGCGGTGGTGTCCAGTTTCCATTTACCGAAGGCCAGCAGGCGCCCGGCTTCAGTGACGATCAGGTTCGGCGGCAGCATGCGGGTGCGGCGCAGCACCGCGTTGATCCGCGCCAGCAATTCCCGGGCGGCAAAGGGTTTGACCAGATAATCGTCGGCGCCCATTTCCAGCCCGATGATGCGATCGGTCTCATCGCTGCGGGCGGTGAGCATCAGCACCGGGGTGGTCTTGTGCTTGCCGGTGCGCAGTTCGCGGCACAACAGCAGGCCGTCGTCGCCCGGCATCATGATGTCGAGCACGATCAGGTCAACGGGCGTGGATTCCAGAAAAGAACGCATCTGCCTGCCGTCCGCCACCACCGTGGTGCGCAGGCCGTTCTTCTTCAAGTAGTTGCCTACCAGTTCTCGAATCTCGCGATCGTCATCGACTATCAGAATGTGATCGACGTGCTCCATTGCCGCTGCTCCCGTACTCATTGGTGTGGGACGCATCTTAACCAGTCGCGCGTGACTTGCCTGCTGGCGTTTGTATTCCACTGTATCTGGCGCTGCCGGGCATACATGCGCATGCAAAAGGCCGTTTTTTCGGCGCGAATGTATCGCTGTGTATCTGCGGCGCGCTCTGACACGTAAGGATGATTTTCCGGCGGTTCGCGACACAAGCGAGATACCTGAGGGGCGTTCAATGGGACCCATCGAGACGACAGACACACGTCGCCTCGAACCCTTATCGAAACGACCCTTTGAATACCGGAGAACACCATGAACTGGAAAAACCTCAGCATCGCCACCCTGTTTGCCGCCATGAGCCTGGGCGCTCTCACTGCACAAGCCCAGCCGGTCGCTCAAGCACACGATTACATGTACGGCGAACATCTGGACATCGCCAAGGCCCTGTCCACCGAAGTCGACGCAACCCCGATGTGCGGCGTGGTCAACGCTCATCTGCGCTACCTCGATTCCCACGGGCAGCAACAAGTCTTGAACTACGAAACCGTTGCCCAGAACTGCCCGCAGGACAACTAAGCCCGGGCAGCTTCACCGAGAGCCCGGTGCGTTGTCACCGGTCGCCCGGTTCGCTCATTACCCTTGAAGATTTCAGGAGCATCACACCATGACACCGATCAAAGCCACGCTGTCCGCCGTTGCCTTCGCACTCGCCGGCTTCGCCGTACACGCCAACGCAGCCGTGCAGCAGTCCTGCGCCGACGACCGCGTCTGCTTCCAGCTCGCACCCACCGTGGCCGAGAACGGCTCCGACAAAACACCGCTGGTGATGTGGATCGAAAGCCGCGGCCAGATGGTTGCCGAAGGCGGCTCCGAACACACCCGTGCCGGGATGGCGGGCGAGCGGCAAAGCCGGGTCTGAGGCCCACGTTGGACGGCAATGCATGGGCGCGTCCAGGCTCTCGGCGACAGGTGAGCGGGCGGTGATCGGGCGGCAGGAGTAAGCTGTGCTCCTTTTTGACTGCCCGCGCCCACGCGCCGCTCAGGACCTTACTCCCGCAATGAGATCACCCGCTGCCTTTGCGCCACCGCCGTCGTTGTTTCTGCCCCTGACCGAAGAGGTGTGCAAAGGCCTGGCCGCAGGCGACACGCTGGACGATTTCCTGAATGAAGCAGGCCGACCGCAACTCGCCGCGCTGATGCTGCTGCTCAATCTCAACGCACTGGTCGCGCAGAACACCGCCGTCGAACAACTCGAACGCATGCTCGATGACGTCATGCGCGCGGCGGCCTCGGTGGAAGAAGCGGGGGGCAGTTTCGCGGACTTGCTGCGCGGCCGGTTCAGCGCTGGACACCTGGCCGCGGGCCTGGCGATGCTGGAGATGGCCGGCGTCAGTCTGCTCGAACAGGCCGACATCGAGCAGAAGGATTACCTGGACGGGGAAGGGCAGTGGGACTTCGGCTTCGGCTTGCGTCATCGCGCGACGCTGGAGCCTTTGACCCGCGAGGTGGTGATGCCGTCCGGCGACGTCCTGCATCTGAGCGATCAGCAGAGCCGGATCTTCGACGAGTTCAAGGTGTGCAACGAGGAGTCGTTCCACCTTCAGGCCTACGCCGGCGTAGGCAAGACGTACCTGCTGGCGAAGTTTTTCGAGGTCCTTGTCCCTGAGAAGACCCTGCTCATGGCGACGTTTCCGGGCCAGGTGGCGGCGCTGCAGGCGCGGGTGCGTCAGGCCAACCCCGATGCGCGGATCAACGCATGCACCTTCGGGCACATGGCCAACCTGCTGCTCAACCGCGACCTGACCGCCCGTGGCTGGCGCAACACCGACCTGCAGCGCACCGGCGCCAGCTCACTGGTCGATGACCGGCAAGTGGCGCAGTGGCTGAACATTCAAGCTGTGGGCGGACTGCAGCCGCGGGAGGTGGCGCGCGCCTGTCGCAGCACCGTGCACAGCTACAGCCTTTCGCCGCTGGCCAACATCGAGGCGCGGCACCTGCCGTCGCTGGGGCATGCGGTGAGTCAGGCCGACATCGCCATGCTGCTCGAATACAGCCGTCTGCTCTGGCGCGAAACCGTCCGGCCGTCGGCGCCGCACATCCGCCTGCCGATCCGCAACAGCCACCGGATCAAGTTTCTGGCGCTGACGCAGGAAGTCATCCCCGAGCACTACAGCCATATCATCATCGATGAAAGCCATGAACTGACGGCGCCGATGGTGCAGATCCTCGACCGTAGCCCGCAGGCGGTCATTACGCTGGGCGACGAATTCCAGCAACTCAGCGGCAAGACCCCGCGTCACGGGGGCTTCATCCGGCAGCGTTTCATGACCCAGTCGATCCGCGCCGGCAAGCAAATGGCCGACGTGCTCAACCCGCTGATTCAGTTGCACCCCAGCGATATCAAGGAAGGCTTCGTGGGCCGCGCGCCTTACCCGACGCGAATCATCGGCCACGGCGTGATGCCGATTCCGGAAAAACCCACCACGATCCTGGTCGCCAATGAATGGGGTCTGTTTGCCTGGTTCAAACGCCTGACCGATGCAGGCGCACGTTTTCACCTGCCGCCGCGCACCCTGGAAAGCCTCACGCTGTTCGTCAAAGGCCTGGACCTGCTTTACCGGGAAGACCTGCGGCCCCAGCACCGGCTGATCTTCCGTTACGCCTATTGGGACGCGCTGGCTTCGGCCATGGGCGGCAGCCACGAATTCAAGGCGCTGCACGAGTGGCTCGGCCAGGGCAACCGGCTGCAGGATTTCATCGACACCGCCCAGCGTTACTGCAACGACCCGGCGGCGATCCTCAAACTGGCCAACGTCGAGGACGTGAAGAACCAGGAATTCGACGCCGTGCTGCTCTCCCGTGACCTCATGCGGCCACCCCGCGAGGGCTCGGCGCATTCACTGGCCAGCGTGTGCTCACTGCTCTACACCGCCAGCTCCCGCGCCCGACACGAACTGCTGCTGCCGGGGAACATGAATGACTGGTTGCAGGATTTGGGGCGTAAATAGAAGGCGGTTCTGGTCCAGACGCCGCGTTGCCCCCAGACCAAACCCGTCCCTGTGGGAGTGAGCTTGCTCACGAAGGCGTCATTTCAGGCGCTGAAGATGTGTCAGATGTTCCTGCCCCTTCGTGAGCAAGCTCACTCCCACATGAACGGTTCTTGGCGGGGAGGAAGTCCAGCAAAGCGGACTATCAAGCGCGGCAGTCGCCACCACGCCACTGCTTCGGACTCACGCCAAACCATCGTTTGAACGCGCGCGAAAACGCGCTGGTTTCCGAGTAGCCAAGCAGCGAGGCGAGTTGGGTGATGCTCAGGTTCTGCTGCTTGAGGTGGCTCAGGGCCGAGTCCTGGCGAATGTGGTCCACCAGTTGCGTGAAGCTGAGACCGTGTTCGCGCAGCTTGCGCTGAAGGGCCCATTCGGACAGGCCGAGGGTGTGGGCGGTTTCGTCCAGCGCCGGTTCGCCCAGGTGCAGGGTGGCGAGGATGGTCTGGCGGGCGCGCTCCACCAGAGTGGCCTCGTTCCGCGTGCCATTGCTCACGCTGTTGTCGCCCAACTGACGGATCGCGTCCTTGATCAGCATCAGCAGGACCGGGTCGCTGCCGGGCATGCCTTTGCCCACCACATCGGTCTTGGGAATCAGCAGTGAATTGCAGCCCTGGCCGAAACACACGTCGGCGCGGAATACATCGCGGTGCTCATGCCAGCCCAGGGGTTTGGCATGCTCGAAGGCGACCTCGCGCGGCGCCCAGTCCGGGCCGAGCACGTGACGCACCAGGTTCAGCGCCATGCCCATGGTCAGTTCAGCGTCCTGACGACGTTCGTTGATGGCGCCGTGGCGCACCTGATAATCGAAGCGGTAGCACTCGCCCTGATCCACCAGTTCGATCAGCGTGCTGTGCTGATGAAAGGGGAAGGCGGCGGAAAAGTTGATGAGCGCGTCTTCCAGCGTCGCCGAGCACAGGCCGATGTAGCCCAGCAGGCCCAACGCCTGCGGCTGGAATTGTTGACCATAGCGCAGACCGAAATTGTCGCAGCCGGTCTGGCTCGCGGCTTCTTCCAGCACCTTGCAGTAGTTGGTCAGCGGCAGGCTCAGGGTCGGATGCAGCAGTTGCTCGGGGTCGATGCCGGAACGGCCGAACACCCTGTCCAGATCTCCGCCGTGTTGCACTATGAAGCCATCGAGCCCGTTGGCCGCAGCCGACAGCACGCCGCGATTGCTGGCAGCGGGCGTCTGCGATGCGGCGGCGGGGACGAGGGTCTGGAGCATTGGCGTGATCGCTCTGACGGTGGATAGGCCTACCTTGCAAGCAAATGTCATACCTTGTTGCAACTGCGCGGGTTGCGGCGGGAAACCCGCATCGTTCGGACGACCTCCGGCCGAGCAGCAAACAACAATCCAGGCGGGAGCGAGCGTGCTCGCCAAGACTCTATGCCAACCGCCGGACCCGCCGAATGTGCCCACCTCTTCGCGAGCAAGCTCGCTCCCATAGACGCTCGGTGCTACCCGGCGACTCATCTGCGGGCCAGGAATCCGGGAATTTCGGTGCCACCCGAGCGGGACACACGGCGCAATCGTGACCTCCAATAAAGCACCGGGCGTTTTTCACGCGCCAGCGTGGCGCACCCCCGGCAAATACCCGGAAAACTTGACCGCACACGACAAACCGCGCGCCGTACGGTCAAGCCTTGGGCCTCAGGCAGTGACTATGCTCGACGTCAGACAAATACCGTCGCCTGGCTACCGGGGTACACGCTCATGACCGCTTCACAACTCAAACCTACGTTGGGAACCCTGCACTTGTGGGGTCTGGCCGTCGGCCTGGTGATTTCCGGCGAATATTTCGGCTGGAGTTACGGCTGGGGCACCGCCGGGACCCTGGGTTTTCTGGTGACCACGCTGATGGTCGCGGTGATGTACACCTGTTTCATCTTCAGTTTCACCGAGCTGACCACCGCGATTCCCAACGCCGGCGGGCCGTTTGCCTACAGCCTGCGCGCCTTCGGCGTAACCGGCGGGATGATCGCCGGGCTGGCCACGCTGATCGAATTCGTCTTCGCGCCGCCGGCCATCGCCATGGCGATCGGGGCCTACCTCAACGTGCAGTTCCCGGCGCTGGACCCCCGTGTTGCGGCCATCGGCGCCTATTTCGTGTTCATGACCCTGAACATTCTGGGCGTGAGCATCGCCGCAACCTTCGAGCTGGTAGTGACGCTCCTCGCGGTCGCGGAACTGCTGGTTTTCATGGGCGTTGTCGCACCGGGCTTCAGTTTCAGCAATTTCGTCCTGGGTGGCTGGGCCGGTTCCGACACCTTCAGCCTGCCGGCCATCAGCGGCATGTTCGCGGCGATTCCGTTTGCCATCTGGTTCTTCCTCGCCATCGAAGGCGCGGCCATGGCGGCCGAAGAGGCCAAAGACCCGAAACGTACCATTCCCCGCGCTTACGTGGGCGGCATTCTGACGTTGGTGGTGCTGGCGATCGGCGTGATGATCTTCGCCGGTGGCGTGGGTGACTGGCGCACGCTGGCCAACATCAATGACCCGCTGCCGCAGGCGATGAAAGCGGTGGTCGGCGGCAATTCCAACTGGATGCACATGCTGGTGTGGATCGGCCTGTTCGGTCTGGTGGCGAGTTTCCACGGCATCATTCTCGGTTACTCCCGGCAGTTCTTCGCCCTGGCTCGCGCAGGCTTTTTGCCGCCGAGCCTGGCGAAACTGTCGCGTTTCCAGACGCCCCATCGCGCCATCCTCGCGGGCGGCGTGATCGGCATCATCGCGATCCTCAGTGACGGCGTGATCAACCTGCAGGGCATGACCCTGACCGCCGCGATGATCACCATGTCGGTGTTTGGCGCCATCGTGATGTACATCATCAGCATGCTCAGCCTGTTCAAGCTGCGCCGCAGCGAACCCAACCTTGAGCGCAGCTTCCGCGCGCCGGGTTATCCGGTGGTGCCGGGCATCGCTTTGGTGCTGGCGGTGGTGTGTCTGGTCGCCATGGTCTGGTTCAATCTGTTGATCTGCGCCATATTCATCTGCCTGATGGCGGTGGGCGCGCTGTTCTGCAAAGCGGTCCGCGGGCGCAGTGCGGCGGTCGCGGTCGTCGGTTAATCACGCGGTTCGACAAAAGAGGTGTGCATGAGCTTTTCCCACAGCATCGGTGGCATGGTCTGGCGCTTCGACAGCCTGCGGGAACTCATGGCCAAGGCCAGCCCCGCGCGCTCCGGTGACTTCCTTGCAGAAGTCGCCGCCGGCAGCGATGCCGAGCGCGCGGCGGCGCAAATGGCCTTGGCCGACGTGCCGCTCAAGCGATTCCTCACCGAAGCGCTGATTCCCTACGAAGCGGATGAAGTCACCCGCCTGATCGTCGACAGTCATGACCGCGCGGCCTTCGCCGCGGTCAGCCACCTCACGGTCGGCGGCTTTCGTGACTGGCTGCTGGGGGACGACGCCACCGAGGCCAGTCTCAAGGCATTGGCGCCGGGGCTGACGCCGGAAATGGCCGCAGCGGTGTCGAAGATCATGCGCGTCCAGGACCTGGTGCTGGTGGCCCAGAAAATCCGCGTCGTGACCCGTTTTCGCAACACCGTCGGCCTGCGCGGACGCATGTCCACCCGGCTGCAACCCAATCACCCCACCGATGACCCGGCCGGCATCGCCGCCAGCGTGCTCGACGGCCTGCTGTACGGCAACGGCGACGCCATGATCGGCATCAACCCGGCCACCGACAGCGTCAGCGCCATCAGCGAACTGCTGAAAATGCTTGATGGCGTCATCCGGCATTACGAGATTCCCACCCAGTCCTGCGTGTTGACCCACGTCACGTCTTCGGTCGCGGCCATCGAAAAGGGCGTACCGCTGGATCTGGTGTTTCAGTCCATCGCTGGCACCGAAGCGGCCAACAGCGGTTTCGGCATTAGCCTCGAGATCCTGCGCGAAGGCTACGAAGCCGGTCTGAGCCTCAAGCGCGGCCCGCTGGGCGATAACCTGATGTACTTCGAGACCGGGCAGGGCAGCGCGTTGTCGGCCAACGCTCATCACGGCGTCGATCAACAGACTTGCGAGGCTCGGGCCTACGCCGTCGCACGGCACTTCAATCCGTTTCTGGTCAACACCGTGGTCGGCTTCATCGGTCCGGAATACCTGTACAACGGCAAGCAGATCATCCGCGCCGGCCTTGAAGATCACTTCTGCGGCAAGCTGCTCGGCGTGCCCATGGGCTGCGACATTTGCTACACCAACCACGCCGAAGCCGATCAGGACGACATGGACGTGCTGCTGACGTTGCTGGGCGTCGCGGGGATCAATTTCATCATGGGCATTCCGGGGTCGGACGACGTGATGCTCAACTATCAAACCACCTCGTTTCACGACGCGCTGTATGCGCGCAAGACCCTGGGCCTGCGCCCGGCACCCGAGTTCGAGGAATGGCTGACGCGCATGGATATCCTGCGTCAGGACGACGGCGGCGTGCGGCTGGGGCAGGGCGTGCCGCCGCTGTTCCGCAAGGCGCTGGCGCAATTGAATTAGCGCTCACTGAGCGTTTGAGGGAAGGGCTTGAGCCATGAGCGATGACAACAAATCACCCGCACGCGCCGATGCCTGGGAGCAGTTGCGGTCGCTGACGTCGGCGCGAATCGCCCTGGGACACGCCGGCACCAGCCTGCCGACGGCGGCGCAACTGGACTTCCAGTTCGCCCATGCCCAGGCGCGCGATGCCGTGCATCTGGCGTTCGATCACGCGGCGCTGGCCGAGCAACTGGCGGGCCGCTCCCGCGAGACGCTGACCCTGCAAAGCTCGGCAACCGACCGCAATGTCTACCTGCAGCGCCCTGATCTGGGCCGGCGCCTGTCCGAGGCCTCGGCGGCGCAACTGCGCAATTACTCGGAGCGCCATGCCGAAGGATTCGATCTGGCGTTGGTGGTCGCCGACGGGTTGTCTGCGCTGGCGGTGCAACGCCACAGCCCGGCGATGCTGCAACGCATCGACGAAATGGCCGTGGCGGAAGGCTGGAGCCTCGCACCAGTAGTGCTGGTGGAGCAGGGCCGCGTTGCCGTTGGCGATGAAGTCGGCGCGCTGCTCAAGGCGCGCATGGTGGTGATCCTGATCGGCGAACGGCCGGGCCTCAGCTCGCCGGACAGCCTGGGCCTGTACTTCACCTACGCACCGCGGGTGGGCCTGAACGACGCCGCGCGCAATTGCATTTCCAACGTGCGCCTTGAAGGCATGAGCTACGCCATGGCCGCGCACAAGTTGTTGTACCTGATGCGCGAGGCCTGGCGCCGGCAATTGTCCGGCGTGAGTTTGAAGGATGACGCTCAGGTGCCCGTGCTGGAAGCGGGCGAGGGCAACCGGCCGGGGAATTTTTTGCTGGGCGGATGAGCGTTTGCTTTGGCGACCAACCGATGTCCGCGCGAACGCGCAGTCCGGCGGACTTGCATCTGTGGCATACGCAGGTCATAACCATTCACGCAGGTGTGGGAGCCGGCTTGCTGGCAAAGGCGGTGTGCCAGATATCTTAGATATCTGGCCAGAATGGGTTCGCCAGCAAGCCGGCTCCTACGGAACGCAACCATTGCCGAGAGGATCGCCCCATGCCCAGCGCCCAATCCGACCTCGCCGTCAGGCATTTCCTTGAAGAGTTCTGGCTGGCGCTCGGCGGTCAGGCTCGCGCGCTCGATGATTTGAAAGTCACTGGCGAGGGCGCGCTGGCGTCGGTCTTCCCGGTCACCGATTTCGCGACGGCGGCGATTGCGGCGGCGCATCTGGCGGTGGCCGAGCTGATCAGCCAGGCCCACGGCACGTTGCCGCCGGTCACGGTCGATCGGCGCCTGGCCTCGTTCTGGTTCGCGACGACCCTTCAGCCCCAGGGCTGGATGCTGCCGGCGCAGTGGGACACGGTGGCAGGCGACTATTTCGCCGCCGATGGCTGGATCCGCTTGCACACCAACGCACCGCATCACCGTCAGGCCGCGCTCGCCGTGCTGAAAACCGCCCCCGAGCGCGACGCTGTCAGTCAGGCCGTGCGCCGCTGGCAAGCCACGGCGCTGGAAGGCGCGGTGGTCGACAACCAGGGCTGCGCCGCCGCCATGCTCAGCGCAGCGGCCTGGCGCGACCATCCGCAGGGTCGTGCCGTCGCGGCCGAACCCTTGCTGCACCGCGTCGATGCCGCACTGCCATCGGTGTCAGCGGTGCCGGGCGCTGGTCCATCCAACCGAGCACGACCCGAGTCGAGCGTCCCGCGTGAACGACCCTTGCAGGGCATCCGCGTGCTTGACCTCACGCGGATTCTCGCCGGACCGGTGGCGACGCGGTTTCTCGCCGGGTTCGGCGCCGAGGTGCTGCGCATCGATCCCTTTGGCTGGGACGAGCCCGGCACCGTGCCCGAGGTCGCGCTTGGCAAACGCTGTGCGCGGCTGGACCTGCGCGAGCCTCGCGATCGCGCGGTGCTGGAGGGTTTGCTCAGCGAGGCCGACGTCATCGTCCACGGCTACCGCGCCGACGCCCTCGCACGGCTGGGCCTGAGTGCCGAACGCCGTCGTCAGCTCAATCCCGGTCTGGTCGACGTGTCCTTGAACGCCTATGGCTGGAGCGGACCGTGGCGCGAGCGACGCGGCTTCGACAGCCTGGTGCAAATGAGTGTCGGCATCGCCGATGCAGGCATGAACGCCGCAGGCAGTGATCGGCCCGTGCCACTGCCGGTGCAGGCGCTGGATCACGCCACCGGGTATTTGATGGCGGCGGCAGCCGTGCGCGGTTTGACGCAGCGACTGGCCACCGGACAAGGCGTGCAGGTGCAGGCCTCCCTGGCGCGTACCGCTTTATCGTTGACGTCGTTTACTGCGACCGGTGCCCAGCCTTCAGTCCTGCAACCCCTGAATCCGAGCGATTACGGCGCCGACGTCGAGCACACCGCATGGGGGCCCGCGCTGCGCCTCACACCGGCCGGGCAGATCGAAGGCACGCCCACGCACTGGAAGTGGCCGGCCGGCCCGCTGGGCCGCGCCGATGCGAGATGGCTATAACGTCGGCCTGACCAGGCGCGTATCAGACGGCCCCAATCATCACGTCGAGGTTCTGCACCGCCGCCCCGGCCGCGCCTTTGCCCAGGTTGTCGAACACGGCGGCGAGCAACACATGGCCCTGGTTTTCAAACACCATCAGGCGCAGGTTATCGGTGCCGTTCAACTGACGCGGATCGATGCCGGTCAGCCCGCGCGATTGCTCCATCGGCACCACCTCGACAAAACCGCTGCCGTCATAATGCTGGGTCAGCGCGGCGTGCAGCGTGGCGCCGGTCACGCCGTGAGGCAGCAGCCGTGTGTGCAGCGCGATGGTCAGCACGATGCCCTGACGAAACGCGCCATACGCCGGAACGAACACCGGCCGCTCGCTCAATCCGCTGTACTGCTGGATTTCCGCGACATGCTTGTGCGCCAGGCTCAGCCCGTAGACCTGAAAGGGAACAGCCTGGGCCGCGTCAGGCCCTTCGTATTCATCGACCCCGGCGCGGCCCTTGCCCGAATAACCCGACACCGCGTTGATGCTGATGGGGTAGTCGCGGGGCAGCAATCCTGCCGCGAGTAACGGCCGCAACAGCCCGACCGCACCGGTGGGGTAGCAGCCCGGATTGCTGACGCGGCGGGCGGTGGCGATGCGCTGAGTCTGTGCGTCGCCTATCTGCGCGAAGCCGTAGACCCAGTCAGGGTCCGTGCGGTGCGCAGAGCTGGCGTCGATAACCCGCACGTTCGGATTGGTGATGCTCGCCACCGCGTCGCGGGCCGCATCGTCCGGCAGGCACAGCACGGCGATGTCGCAGGCATTGATGGCAGCGGCGCGGCTTTGCGGGTTCTTGCGGTGCTCGGCGGGCAGCGTCACCACGTGCAGGTCGGTACGCCCTTGCAGGCGCTGGTGGATGTGCAGGCCGGTGGTGCCCTGGTCGCCGTCGATGAACACCACAGGCGGGGAAGGTTGTTTGAAGGACATGGGTCTGGATTCCGCTAAGGGTCGTCAATGACCGACATCTTCAAGCGCTGGTGTCGATAGAGAAAGTTGAATTTATTGACGGTACACTTCAGCTTTTCTGAAGAGGGGGCAGTGCCGTGCGGGAAATCAGTCTGGACCGTTTGCGCACACTGGTGGCCATCGCCGACCACGGCTCGTTCGCCGAAGCGGCGCGGGTGCTCAACCTGGCACCGCCGACGGTGAGCCTGCACATCGCTGATCTGGAGCAGCGAGTGGGCGGGGTGCTGCTGTCGCGCACCCGCGGACGCGTACAGCCCTCGGCGATCGGCGACACGCTGATCGAACGTGCGCGGCGCTTGCTGGCCGATGCCGAACAGGCGCTCGAAGACGTTGAACGTCAGGTGCAGGGACTGGCCGGGCGCGTGCGGCTGGGCGCTTCGACCGGCGTCATTGCGCAACTGCTGCCGCAGGCACTGGAAACCCTGGAGCGCTTGCACCCCGGCATCGATGTGCAAGTGGCGGTGCTGACCTCGCACCAGACGCTGCAAAAGCTCGCGGACGGCAGCCTGGACATCGGCGTCATCGCCTTGCCTCAGGCGCCGGTCAAGGGCCTGTCGATTCAGCCGTGGCGGCGCGACCCGGTGATGGCCTTTCTGCCGGCGCGCTGGGAGTGTCCGCCGGTTATCACGCCGACCTGGCTCGCGGCGCAGCCGCTGATTCTCAACGACGCCACCACGCGGCTGTCGCGCCAGGTGGCCGAGTGGTTTGCCGGCGAAGGGCCGCAGCCCACGCCGCGCATACAGCTCAATTACAACGATGCGATCAAGAGTCTGGTCGGGGCGGGCTATGGCGCGACATTGCTGCCCCACGAAGCGTCTACGCCGGCGCCTGATCGGCGCATGGTCATGCGTCCGTTGCAGCCGGCGATGTGGCGAGAGTTGGGCACTGCGCACCGGGCCGGAAGCGTCGAACGCTCGACCCGGTATGTGCTGGAGGTGTTGCAGGAACTGGAGGCGTTGTGATTAGAGCGGCAGGCATCGTCGCCGGCCGGTGCATGATCCTGTCAGGCGCCGGCCGGTGACAACGTTGACGTCATGCCATTAGAATTTGAACGCCTGGCGCCCGATCAGCAGCCATTGGCCTTTCTGTTTCTGCCAGATCTGGAAGTTTTCTATCTCGGTCGGAACGACCTTGCCACTGTTCACGGCTTCGGCGGAGAAGTGGTTACGCACCAAAGCGACGTCGCCGTTGAGGATGATCTTCTGGTTTTTCATTTCCAGCGTATTGAAGCCGCTGCGCCCGGTTTCAATGTCGGCGATGAATTCTTCCTTGTTCTGAACCTTGCCGCTGGAGTGGCCGTAGGTGACGTTGTCGGAAGTCAGCGCGCCCAGGGCCGCGATGTCTTTGTGCAGCATCGCCTGGGTCATTTTGTCGACGGCTTTGGCGACGTCCTGCTCATCGGCAGCGGGCGCGGCGGCGACGAAGCCGGAGAACAGGCACAAGAAGCCGAGGGTCAGTTTGAGTGTTGTCATGGATGCGTCCTTTATTATTGTTGATGGCATGATGCAGGAGCCACGTTGGGTGATGATCGCGTTTGTACGTCGTCGTACAACCGCGGCGTTCAGGCTAGCCCACAAACGAGGTGTTGGAAAGGCCGCCTTAGAAAGGGTGGCTTTGTCCAGGCGCAGGCTGATACAGGCGTGCGAAACACTGCTTTACTGAGGGCTCGGTGCGGCACGTTCAGGCGCTCGGCCTGGCGCCTGTAGCTGCCCCTATATCGATGAGGATGCGCACAGATGACCCGTCTTACCGCTAAAGACTTTGCCCCGGAATTGCTGGAGCTCTACGACTATTACGTCCACGGCAAGATCAACCGCCGGGAGTTTCTTGACCGCGCGGCGGTGTTCGCCGTGGGCGGGCTGGCGGCGACGACCCTCCTGGCCTCGCTGAGTCCCAATTACGCCTTGGCCGAGCAGGTCGAGTTCACCGACCCGGACATCATCGCCGAGTACATCACCTACCCGTCGCCCAAGGGTCATGGCCAGGTGCGCGGCTACCTGGTGCGCCCGGCGAAGGCTGAGGGCAAAGTCGCCTCGGTGCTGGTCGTGCATGAGAACCGCGGCCTCAATCCTTATATTGAAGACGTTGCCCGCCGCGTCGCCAAAGCGGGTTTCATTGCCCTGGCGCCTGACGGTCTGACCTCGGTCGGGGGCTACCCTGGCAACGATGATAAGGGGCGCGAACTGCAGCAGAAGGTGGACCCGGAGAAGCTGATGAACGACTTCTTCGCCGGCATCGAGTGGCTAATGGCGCATCACGCATCGACAGGCAAGGTCGGCATCACCGGGTTTTGTTACGGTGGCGGCGTCGCCAATGCCGCCGCCGTGGCCTACCCGGAGCTGGCCGCAGCGGTGCCGTTTTACGGCCGCCAGCCCAAGGCCGAAGACGTCAGCCGTATCAAGGCGCCGCTGTTGCTGCATTACGCCGAGCTGGACAAGCCGATCACCGACGGCTGGCCGGCGTACGAAGCGGCATTGAAAGCGGCAGGAAAAACCTACGAAGCGCACATCTACAAAGGCGCTAACCACGGCTTCCACAACGACTCCACCCCCCGCTACGACGACGCGGCGGCCACCCTGGCGTGGAACCGGACGGTGGATTGGTTCAGAAAATACCTGGTCTGATGGGGCGCGGTGCGGCTGGAAGAAGATCAAGAGCCTCGGCCTAACGGCCTCGTGTTTCGCCTTCGGCGAGTTACTTTTAAACAGCACTAAAAGTAACCAAAAGTGCCTGCTCTCGGTTGGGCCCGACTTCGTCGGGTTCCTTCACTCCGGTCTCGCTCCGTGGGCCCGCCGCCATCCGCCATCCATGGCGGGGGGCGGCTCTCGCGGCATCCATGCCGCTCGGCCCACTCCACGAGACCTGCGTTCAGCCTGCACCCAAGTCGCGATTGGAGGGGACTGGGCTTTTTGTGTAGGAAGATCAAAAGCAGATCAAGGGCTTCCCGGCTAAAGCCGGTCCCACTGACTGCACGCGGTACTTAAGTGGGACCGGCTTCAGCCGGGAAGGGGCCGGTGTGCACGACATCAATTCTGCGGTGTGACGCCTGACGTCTTCCCGGCTAAAGCCGGTCCCACTTTCAGATCATCGCCAGCCTCATTGGCTGCACGCGAGCCTTAGTGGGACACCGCCACTCTGGTTGGCGCACGCGAGCCTTAGTAGGACCGGCTTCAGCCGGGAAGAGGCCCCGTTGGACGACATCAATGTTGCGGTGTAACGCCCGACGTCTTCCCGGCTAAAGCCGGTCCCACATTCAGATCATCGCCAGTCTCATCGGGCGCACGCGAGCTTAGTGGGACCGGCTTCAGCCGGGAAGAGGCCGGTTTGCACGACATTGATTCTGCGGTGCGACGCCTGACGTCTTCCCGGCTAAAGCCGGTCCCACATGTGGATCATCGCCAGTCTCATTGAGTGCACGCGAGCCTTGGTCGGACACCGCCACTCTGGTTGGCGCCCGCAAGTTCAGTAGGACCGGCTTCAGCCGGGAAGAGGCCGGTTTGCACGACATCAATGTTGCGGTGTGACGCCCGACGCTTTCCCGGCTAAAGCCGGTCCCACATTTGGATCATCGCCAGTCTCATTCGCCGCACGCGAGCCTTAGTGGGCCACCGCCACTCTGGTTGGCGCCCGCGAGCCTCAGTGGGACCGGCTTCAGCCGGGAAGGGGCCGGTGTGTACGACATCAATTCTGCGGTGTGACGCCCGACGTCTTCCCGGCTAAAGCCGGTCCCACATTCAGATCATCGCTAGTCTCATCGGGCGCACGCGAGCTTAGTAGGACCGGCTTCAGCCGGGAAGAGGCCGGTGTGTACGACATTAATTTTGCGGTGTGACGCCTGAGGTCTTCCCGGCTAAAGCCAATCCCACATTTGGATCATCGCCAGTCTCATTCGCCGCACGCGAGGCTTAGTGGGAGACCGCCAATCTGATGGGCGCACGCAAGCCTTAGTGGGACCGGCTTCAGCCGGGAAGAGGCCGGTTTGCACTACATCAATGTTGCGGTGTGACGCCCGACGCTTTCCCGGCTAAAGCCGGTCCCACATTTGGATCATCGCCAGCCTCATTGGGCGCACGCGAGCCTTGGTGGGGCATCGCCATCTGATGGGCGCACGCAAGCTCAGTGGGACCGGCTTCAGCCGGGAAGGGGCCGGTGTGTACGACATCAATTCTGCGGTGTGACGCCTGACGTCTTCCCGGCTAAAGCCGGTCCCACATTTGGATCATCGCCAGCCTGATTGGGGCGCCGACACTCGGCTCCATCGGCACCAAAACCTTGCACGGCGTGCCGGATTTGGGCGCATGGCGCTGGACGGCGACACCCCCGTGCACCGCTGCCGCCGCACTTTACGGCCCTTTTACCCCCCTGGCCCGGCTTTTGCTTTTGTTGAATCCAAACTTGGATACAAGATGGAAGCCTCCCATGCCTGCGCTGCAAATCCCTGAATTCGGCTGGACCCTTAACGAGTGGCTGACGGCCTATCAGACCGAGCAGTTGACGCCTGACGTGCTGCTGTCGCTCCCCACCGCTTACCCGCAAACCGACACGGCGTGGATCATCCGCGCCAGTCAGGCTCAGCTCAGCGAGCAGCTCGATGCCCTCGCCGAGCGTCTTGAGGCGGTCAACGGAGACATCGCCCAACTGCCGCTGTACGGCGTGCCGTTCGCCATCAAGGACAACATCGACGCGGCGGGCTGGCCGACCACGGCGGCGTGCCCCGAGTTCGCGTACACCGCGAGCGAAGACGCAACCGTAGTGGCCCGCCTGCGCGCTGCGGGCGCGATTTTGATGGGCAAGACCAACCTCGACCAGTTCGCCACCGGCCTGGTCGGCACGCGGTCGCCCTACGGCGCGGTGCCCAACAGCTTCAACCCGGATTACGTCAGCGGGGGTTCGAGCTCCGGTTCGGCGTCGGTGGTCGCGCGGGGGCTGGTGGCGTTCTCGTTGGGCACCGACACCGCAGGCTCCGGTCGCGTGCCCGCCGGTTTCAATAACATCGTCGGCCTGAAACCGACCAAGGGCCGCATGCCCAACACCGGCCTGGTGCCGGCGTGCAAGACGGTGGACTGCATCTCCATCTTCGCGCTGACGGTGGCAGACGCACAGACCGTCGCCGGCCTCGCTGAAGGCTTCGATGCCAATGACGCCTACTCACGGCACAACCCCTGCACGGCGCCAGTGGGCTTGCGTGCGGCGATGAAGCTGGCCGTGCCGGACACCCTGGAGTTCTTCGGCGATACGCAAAACCAGGCGGTGTTCGAACAGGCGCTGCATCGGTTGAGCGACATGGGGGCGGAGATCACGCGCATCGATTTTGCCCCGTTCAAGGCCCTGGCCGAGCAGTTGTACTACGGCCCGTGGGTGGCCGAGCGCACAGTGGCCCTGACCTCGATGCTGGAAAGCGACCCGAGCGCCATCAACCCGGTGGTCCGCGGCATCGTCGAAAGCGGTCTGGCCTACAGCGCCTGTGATGCCTATCGCGCCGAATACTTGCGCGCCACGCTGAGCCGGCAGATCAACGAGGCCCTGGCCGGGTTCGACGCACTGGTCGTGCCCACGTCCGCGACCCTGCGCACTCAGGCGGAAATGGCCGCTGAGCCGGTGCTCTACAATTCGCAGTTCGGCTTCTACACCAACTTCACCAACCTGGCGGACCTCTCGGCCCTGGCATTGCCGGCGGGCATGCGCGCCGATGGCCTGCCGTCGGGCATCACCCTGATTGCACCGGCCTGGCACGACACCGCGCTTGCCCGGTTCGGCCAGCGCTGGCAGGAGAGCGTTGGCTTGGCGCTGGGGGCGACAGGTCGCTCGCTGCCGACGCCTGCCGCATCGCCCGCCGTTGCACCGCGCGGCAGCGTGCGCGTCGCCGTGGTAGGCGCGCACCTGACCGGCATGCCGCTGAACGCCCAGCTCACGACCCGCGACGCGGTTCTCGTCGAGCAATCGCTGACCGCAGGCGATTACCGGCTTTACGCACTGCCGGGCACCGTGCCGCCCAAGCCGGGGCTGGTCAAAGCCGCAAGCGGTGCGTCGATCATCGTTGAGTTGTGGGACATCCCGCTGGCCCGCTTCGGCGAGTTCGTCGCCGAGATTCCCGCACCTCTGGGCATCGGCAACCTGACGCTGAAAGACGGCCGCACTGTCAAAGGCTTCATCTGCGAACCCTGGGCGATCGACGGTGCGCTGGACATCACCGCGTTCGGCGGCTGGCGCGCCTACATCGCCAGCCTGCAAAAGGCCTGATCCTGCCTGTGACGCGGCCGAGAAAGCGGCCGCGACAGCCCTGAACCCTGCGACGGAGCACAGTGGCCATCATCCCTTCACAGACACCCAAACAGCGCCCGGACAACCTGGCCGAGCGCATCTATCAGCAGCTCAAGGAGGACATTTTTGCCTTTCGCCTGCTGCCGGGGGATCGCTTCAGCGAAGGCGAGGTGGCGGAACGCGTGCAGGCCAGCCGCACCCCGGTGCGCCAGGCGCTGTATCGGCTTGAGCGTGAGGGTTATCTGGAGGTGTATTTCCGCAGCGGTTGGCGGGTAAGGGCGTTCGATTTCAACTATTTCGAAGAACTCTACGACGTGCGTATCGTCCTGGAATGCGCGGCCCTGGCGCGTCTGGGTGAACTGGACCTGGAGCAACACCCGATCATCGACGAGCTGAAACGCACCTGGCTCATGGCGCCAGTCGAGCGCCTGCAAGACCCTCAACAAGTGTCAGCGCTGGATGAGCGTTTTCATTGCGCGCTGCTCGAGGCGGCAGCGAACAAGGAGATGGCGCGCCTGCACACAGAGATTACCGAGAAGATCCGCATCACCCGCCGCCTGGATTTCACCCAGACGGCGCGCATCGAAGCGACCTATGACGAGCACGCGCAGATCCTTGATGCCGTGCTCAAGCGCCAGACCGAGCACGCGCAGCAGCTGCTCAAGCGGCACATCGAAATCAGCAAACAGGAGGTGCGTAATATTACCCTGCACCGGCTACACGTCGCCCGGCCATGAGCTGACGGTCTCAAACCCAGGGTCAGCTCAGGCCGTTTTCGCTAAAAGCGCCTAGCGCGGATTGCGCCGCTCGGCCACTTCAGCCAGCACCGCCAAATCCATTTCGCCCTGGCCATGCTCGACGGTGTCCTGCAAGTGGGCGCGAATCATCTCGGCGCCCGGCATCTGCACCGACACCTGACGGGCCGCAGCCAGCACCAGGTCCACATCCTTGAGCCCGAGGACCGCCTTGAACGCGGCCGGTTCGTACTGCCGTTCACCGATCAGCGCGCCATAGCCCGCGTAAACGGGGCCGGGAAAGATTGTCGATGACGCCAGCTCCACCAGATCGGCGGATTTCAAGCCGTGGCGGGTGACCAGGACGGCCGCTTCACTCATCGCCTCGATGGCCGACACCAGCATGAAATTCATCGCCAGTTTCATCGCGTTGGCGCGCGAAGGGACGTCGCCCATGTGCCAGGTCTTGCTGCCGATCAGGTCCAGCAGCGGCTGCACCGTGTCGATGGCCTGCGCGGGGCCGGCGGCCATGATATTCAGCTTGGCGGCCGCGGCCATGTTGGGTCGGCCCATCACAGGGGCGGCGATGTAATCAATGCCCTGCGCGGCATGCAACGTGGCCAACTCATCGGCGAAGGTTACGGAAATGGTTGCCATGTTGATGTGGATCAGCGGGCCCTTGATGCGCTGCAACAGGCCGGAGTCCAGCAGCACGGTGCGCAAGGCCTGATCATCAGCGAGCATGCTGAACACCACGTCGGCTTCGAACGCCTGCGCGGGGTCGCTGACGGCCGTCGCGCCTTGCGCCGCCAGTGGCTGCGCGGCGTCGGGGGAACGGTTCCAGACCAGCAGCTCATGACCGCCTTTCAACAGATTGCCAGCCACGGCCTGACCCATATTGCCGAGGCCCAAAAAGCCGATTTTCATGGGGATACGCTCCAGTAGACGATAGGGGTACGGCGCGATTAGGTGCCGAACGGGGTGAGCAAGATCCTTCACGACCTGTGCGGCTCACCTTCGTGAAGAATGGGACCGCGCCACGCCAGCAGCGTGCCCGGCCATTGCAGGTTCTCGACAATGACCTGTGCTGCCCCGTGCTACTGCGCCTGCCGCGCTTCGCCGCGTATCACCAGACCGATGCCGACACCGGAGACCGCCATGCCCAAAGCCATCAGCCATGACAGCGGTTCATCGAACATCGCCCAGGCCAGCAACAGCGTCAGCGGCGGACTGAGGTAGAGCACACTGGCGACCCGCGTCGCCGTGGCCCGGCGCAGGCACAACCAGTACAAGCCGTAGCCGCCGACCGTCGACACCGACGTCCACAGCACACTCATCGCGAAGCCTGCATTGGGAATGGGCGCGAGGCTCCCGTGCAGTCCGGCAACCAGGGCAAAAACGAAGGCCGACACGAAGCACTGCAACCACAGGTTGGGCAGCAAGCCCAGCGGCTGCGGGTCGGCGGAGTGTTTTTGCCACAGCGTGGCGACCGCCAGCGACAGCATGCCCAGCACCGGCAGGGCGTAGGCCCAGGTCGGCGCGCTGCCCCAGGCCAGCGCGTCGTGAGTCGCCAGCACCACGCCCGCGAGGCCAATCAGCAACCCGAGCCATACTCGGCGGCTCATCCGTTGCCGCAGGACCCCTGCCGCCAGTACCGCCATGCCGATCGGCAGCAGATCGGCGAACAGCGCCGCCAGTCCGGCGGGCACGCCCAGGGCGATGCCTTCTGTCACGCCGAACAGATAACCGGCCATGGCCAGCAGACCGACGCCGGCGTTTTTCAGCAGCACCGCGGGCGGGGTCTGGCGCAGTGCCCGGGCGACGAAGGGAAAGAAAATCAGCGTGACCAGGATGCAGCGCCAGAACACCACCAGCGACGCGGGCGCGTAATCGATGGAGAAGCGCGCGCCAATGAAGCCTGAGCTCCAGATGATCACCAGCCCGGCTTCAAGCAGCGGCAAGGGGATCGCCCGGCGTTGGGACGGGGTGTGCAGGGTCGCGTTGGTCAGTTCGTTTGAAGTGTTCATGGACCCAACCTAGGCACTCGCCGTAATCTGATAAATCAAAATAAACGGCAGCAGTGCTTCGGGATCCGTAAACCATGAGCGCCATTCTTGATATCGAACACGTGCGCACCTTTCACGCCGTGGCGCGCATCGGCAAGTTCAGCGCGGCGGCGGAACAGCTGCACAAAAGCCCCGCCGCCGTCAGCGTACACGTGCAGCGGCTGGAAGCCGTGGCGGGCGGGCGGCTGCTCAATCGCGACAATCAGTCGGTGTCACTGACCCCCTTGGGCAAGCGTTTCCTGACCTCTACAGCGGCGCTGCTCAGTACCCATGACCAGGTGCTCGCCGAACTGCAGGGCACGCAACTGGCGGGGCGCATCACCCTTGGCGTGCCGGATGAATACGCCACGCACATGATTCGCGACGTGCTGCCGATCTTCACTGCGCAGTGGCCCAATATCGTGCTGGAGCTGAAGACCGCGCCCAGCTTCGCCCTGCGCGACCAGGTGCAGCGGGGACGTCTGCAAGTGGCAGTGATCGCACAACCCAAGGGCCAACTGGGCCCGGACGATCAACTGCTGGTCTCCACTACGCCTGTCTGGGTCAGCGCCGCGCAGTATTCGCAGGCACTACCGGACCCGTTGCCGCTGGCCGTGCATGCCGCGCAATGCTCGTACCGGCAAGCCATGCTCGAGTCGCTCAAGCGCAGCGGGCACCGAATGCGCATCGTGCTGGAGAGTTCGTCCAATCAGGCGGTCAAGGCGTGCGTCGAGGCAGGGTTGGGGATCAGCCTGATCGACCGCGCCCGCGTCACCAAAGGCATGCGCATACTCGACGGCCTGCCGGCGATCAGCGACCACGACATCATTGTCGTGCGCTCATCAGCCTCCCACGGCGATGACGCGGTGGACCTGCTGCGCCAGGCAATCGGGCAACACTTCAGGCTGTAAAACTGACCGGCTCAGTCCTCCGAGCGCTCGCAGAACCGCAGGCGGTTGCCGAAGGGGTCGGCGATTTCCATGACCTTGCCCCAGTCCAGGTCCTGAATGCGGGGGCGTGAATAACCGTACTGCTTCGCCAGCAGCTCGCCCTGCAACGCGGCGATGTCGCTGACCGGCACGAAGATCGTCGAGCCTGGTGTTGCGTCGCCGTGGTGTTCGGTCAGGTGGATGATCAGGTGGTCGCGGCGGGCCTGCACATACAGCGGCAGGTCCGGTTCGAAGCGGTGCTCCCAGTCAACGCTGAAGCCGAGAAAGTCGACGTAGAACTCTTTGGCCTTGGCCTCGGAAAAAATACGAATCAGCGGTATCGCCGGGGACATCTGCACAGGGGTTCACTCCTTGAGGGTCTGAGCGGGCCATTCTAGACCACCGTCAGCCCGCGTCTACTCAACGTCCGCGCGGGTCTGCGGCTGACGCACGTAAATTGCCAGCAGCATCGCGCCAAGGCTCAAGGCGGCGAGGGCGACTGAGCCGACATCGATTGCCAGGTCCAGGCCCCAGGCCGTGGCTGCGCGGCCCAGCAGCAGTGCGACGACGCCCTGCATCAGATACGCCACGAGAAACAGCGCTGATAAGGTGCCGGCCCGGTGATGCATCGGGGCGTGGGCGTTGATCAGGTTGAGGCCGCCCATGAACAACAAGCTGTAGCCCGCACCGCAGGCCGCGCTGGAAAGCAGGAACACCGGCAGGGCGTGGGTTGTGGTCGCGAGCATGAGCAGCAGCAGGCTGACGATGGACACACTGGCGCCGGCGATGATCGACAACCGGGAGCCGAAGCGCTTGCCGACGATGCCGGTGATGCCGAGCACGATGGCGAACAGCGAAATGGCGCCGCCGTTGACCAGCGCGTTGCTTGAGCCGATCAGGTCGTGGGCGATCTGCGAGCCCAGCGAGAGCATGGTCGCCCCGACCGAGTACGCGGTGAGCACTGCGCTGACCGCCACCACAAACGTGGCGCGCAGTGGAGGGTGAATGTGCGGCAGCTTCAGCGACCAGGTTTTTTTGCTTTCGGCCGGGGTGTGGCGCGGCAGTCCCCAGACGCCGTACAGCGTGGCGGCGAGGACGACAACCAACACCCAGAAACTCAGGCGGGTAGGGAACGGCGCGTACTGGATCAGCCCGCCACCGAGGATCAGCGCGGCGGCCAGACCCGATGCCTGCGCGGCGGTGGTGATGGCCCCGGCGAGTTTGGCCTTGCCTGGGGCGCTGAATTCGACGACCGCCGCCGCCGAAGGGCCTGCCGACAGCCCGACGCCGATGCCCATGAACGCACGACCGATCAGCAGCCAGGTGACGTTGGGGGCGACGGCGAACAACAGCACGCCGATCAACGAGGCAGCGACGCCAAGAAGCATCGCCGCACGGCGACCGATGTGGTCCGACAGATCGCCCAGGGCAATCAGCGTCGCGACGACGAACACCGGGAACACGGCGAAAATCAGCGTGGTGACGGTCGGTGTCAGTTGCCATTGATGGGCGTAAAGCGGGTACATCATGGCGGGCGCGGCGCTGGTCCACAGCGTATGCACCACCACGGCGGCCGCCACCCAAAAGCAGGTCCGGCGGCTCCATGTCGTGTGGGAGTGATTCATTCGATGCGCCTCGCAGTGATCAGATCAACGACGTTAATGGGGGGAGGGTGGGGTTGGCTTGTATCAATGTGCGTATGTGGCGCGGTCAGCCCCACCGTTCGAGACACCGCCAATCCAGAGTGACCGGCGATGCCTGTAGTGGTCACGCTGGCTTCTTCCCGGCTAAAGCCGGTCCCACTAATGAATCGCGTGCATTTAGTAGGACCGGCTTTAGCCGGGAAGGCTTCAGGTGTCACGCGGCAAAACTGAGGGTGATCAGGCTGGCCTCTTCCCGGCTAAAGCCGGTCCCACTAAGGGATCGCGTGCAGCCAGTGGGATTCGCTGAAGGATGTAGTGGTCAACTAATTCCGGACACCTCGATAGGTGGTTTTGATGCCATCGTTCGTTCGTAGACGGTCGGTGGCAGGTACCCCAGTTTCGAGTGCAGCCGCTTGTTGTTGTAATACCCAACGATGTATTGGGTGATGTC
>NZ_DASVUM010000148.1:0-16372 GCF_036387035.1 Pseudomonas sp.
CGTGAGACAGTTCGGTCCCTATCTGCCGTGGACGTTTGAGATTTGAGAGGGGCTGCTCCTAGTACGAGAGGACCGGAGTGGACGAACCTCTGGTGTTCCGGTTGTCACGCCAGTGGCATTGCCGGGTAGCTATGTTCGGAAAAGATAACCGCTGAAAGCATCTAAGCGGGAAACTTGCCTCAAGATGAGATCTCACTGGAACCTTGAGTTCCCTGAAGGGCCGTCGAAGACTACGACGTTGATAGGTTGGGTGTGTAAGCGCTGTGAGGCGTTGAGCTAACCAATACTAATTGCCCGTGAGGCTTGACCATATAACACCCAAGCAATTTGCGACTCGAGAGAGACCAGATTGCGGTGTGTGAAGACGAAATGAACCGAAAGTTCGACGCTTGCAAACACCAAATTCTATTACATACCCAATTTGCTGAAGCGAGGCCAACTGGCCACGACTCAGTACCCGAATTTCTTGACGACCATAGAGCATTGGAACCACCTGATCCCATCCCGAACTCAGCAGTGAAACGATGTATCGCCGATGGTAGTGTGGGGTTTCCCCATGTGAGAGTAGGTCATCGTCAAGATTAAATTCTAAAACCCCATCTGCTAACGCAGATGGGGTTTTGTTTTTGGGCGACAAAAAAGTCGAATCATAGGCCAAAAAAAACCACCCGACCGGGTGGTTTGATTCGCAAGCACTGATCAGTCCCCGCGGTACACGCACCCGCTGGTGCATGTTTCGTGTATCCGGAGGGCGGACAGCTCTGGCAGTAGCGGTTTCAACTCCTTCCAGATCCACTTCACCAACACTTCGCTGGTTGGGTTTTCCAGGCCGGGAATGTCGTTCAGGTAGTTGTGGTCCAGACGCTCGTACAAAGGTTTGAAGATCGTCTTGATTTCGGAGAAATCGCGGATCCACCCGGTATGAGGGTCGGGCTCGCCTTCCAGGTAGATGGCTATGCGGAAGGAGTGGCCGTGCAAACGTCCGCACTTGTGTCCTTCCGGCACGTGAGGAAGGCGGTGAGCTGACTCGAACGTAAATTCTTTGAAGATTTCCACTGTGATATGAGCCTTGATAAGGGGCGATCGCGAGCGCGATAAATGCAGGCGATGAGTTTATCAGTAATGCTTTATGAAGGAACAGGCGGGACCTTGTCGGCTGGTGAGGGAGAGACCGAATGCTGCTGTAGATGACGCACGGCTCTCCGTTTGATTCTGAATACGGTAATGGCACGTAGCCAGATAAATTCAGCTTCAATTAAGTTCGTCCGTTTATGGTGGGCCCCGTAACTCACATGACCCTTACGGAGATCCACCATGAAAATGCTGAATGCTTTCATCGCCGCCGCCGCACTCACCATCACAGCCGGTTCTGTTCAGGCGCGGGATCTCGGCCCTGATGAAGCGCTGAAACTGCGAGATGCAGGTACTATTCAATCCTTCGAAAAACTCAACGCCGTCGCGTTGGGCAAGCACCCCGAGTCCACCATCACTGACACCGAGCTGGAACAGGAATATGGCAAGTACGTTTACCAGATCGAGCTGCGCGATGCTCAAGGCGTGGAGTGGGACTTTGAAGTCGATGCCGTTAGCGGGCAAATACTCAAAGACCATCAGGACGCCTGATGATCTCCAGTAAGCGTCCCGTTAAGCGTTTCGTTTACTGTCTGGTGGCCGTGTGTGCGGCCACCCCGAGCGTTGCTTGCCTGGCTCGCGATCTGAATCAGGATGAAGTGCTGGAGTTGCGCAGAAAAGGCGTGATCCTGCCGCTTGAGCAGTTCATCGACCAGGCACTGGGACGATACCCCGGGTCCAAGCTGCTTGAAGCCGAACTCGAGGAGAAGCACGGTGTGTTGGTGTATGAGATCGAGCTACTGACCGCCGATCACGTTGTACGAGAGCTCAAGTTCGATGCCGGTGACAGCCATCTGTTGCAAGACAAGGAAGATGATTGATGCGTTTGTTATTGGTTGAGGACAACGTACCCTTGGCAGACGAGTTGATCAGTACCCTGGGCCGGCAGGGTTACGCGATCGACTGGCTCACCGACGGCCGCGACGCTGTTCATCAGGGCGCTACTGAGCCTTACGACCTCATCGTACTTGACCTTGGCCTGCCGGGCGTTCCCGGGCTCGAGGTCTTGCAGAAGTGGCGCTCCGGCGGGCTGTCCACGCCGGTATTGATCCTGACGGCCCGGGCCTCGTGGGCCGAGCGCATCGAAGGCCTGAAAGCCGGCGCCGACGACTATCTGACCAAGCCCTTTCACCCTGAAGAACTGCAGCTGCGCATTCAGGCGCTGCTTCGCCGTGTCCGGGGTCTGGCCAATCAACCGAAGCTCGAATCCGCTGGCTTGCACCTCGACGAAGGCCGCCAGTGCGTGAGCCGGGGAGACGAGGAAATCCAACTGACGGCTGCCGAGTTTCGCCTACTGCGTTACTTCATGCTGCATCCCGGACAAATTCTCTCCAAAAGCCATCTGGCCGAGCATCTCTATGATGGGGAAAACGAACGGGATTCGAATGTCATTGAGGTCCACGTCAATCATTTACGCCGCAAGCTCGGGCGCGCTGTGGTCGAGACGCGTCGTGGCCAGGGCTATCGGTTTGCCGGGACGGGCGAGTGAGGTCGATACAGCGGCGCTTGAGTCTGGGCCTCATCAGCGTCTTGCTGATTGTCGGACTGGTCCTGGCGCAGATCAGCCTGTGGCTGTTTGAAGTCGGCCTGCAACGCTATCTCGAGTCTGGGCTGCGCAACGAAAGCGAGCTGCTGCTGGTGGCCTTGGTACGCGGGCCCGACGGGTTGCAGCTTGATGAGCATCGGCTCTCGCCCGGTTATCAGCGTCCCTACTCGGGTCATTATTTCAGGATTGATTTTGACCACGGCCACTGGCGTTCGCGCTCGTTGTGGGACCTGGAACTGCCGCAGCCGGGGCGACCTGGCTTGCATGCCGATCTTGCGTTGGAGAAGACCGACCAATCGCTGTTGCTGCTGCACACCGACTACCGCAAATTCGGCCAAACCATCTCCATCACGGTCGCCCAGGACTACACACCGGTACGAGACAGCTTCGCCCTGGTCCAGCGCATCGGGCTCGGATTAGGGCTGGTAGCCCTGATATTGATTCTGGTATTGCAGCGCGTTACGGTTCGCCGCGCTTTGCGCCCGTTGGAGAGGGCGAGGGAGCAGATCTTCCAGTTGCAACAAGGGCAACGCTCGCAACTTGATAATCGTGTGCCGGTCGAGCTTGAGCCATTGGTGGCGCAGATCAACCATCTGCTGGCCCACACCGAGGACAGTCTCAAGCGCTCACGCAACGCGCTCGGCAATCTCGGCCACGCGCTGAAAACCCCCCTGGCCGTGCTGATGAGCCTGGCCGAAGGTGACAAGCTGACAGGCCATCCCCATGTGCGCGATACCCTGCGCGATCAGTTACAGAACATTCAGCAACGCCTGGAGCGCGAACTCAATCGTGCGCGGCTCTCAGGCGACGCCTTGCCCGGCGCACGGTTTGATTGCGCGGCCGAGATACCCGGGCTGTTCTCCACATTGCGGATGATTCACGGCGAACACCTTGAGCTCAGCCGTAATATCGCTGCAGATCTATTCCTGCCCTGGGACCGGGAGGACATCCTGGAGTTGTTGGGCAACGTCATGGATAACGCCTGTAAGTGGGCCGACAGCCAGGTCAGTCTGACCGTTGCCAAAGGCGCTGACGGCTACTGCTTGCTCATCGACGACGACGGCCCGGGGATCGCTGTGCAACACCGCGATGAAGTGCTTGGCCGGGGCAATCGTCTGGACGAGCAAGTGACCGGTCATGGTCTGGGCCTCGGTATTGTCAAGGACATCGTCGAGGCGTGGGGCGGACGTATTCAGTTACTGGACAGCCCCTTGGGCGGCCTGCAGGTTCGCATTGACCTGCCGGAACGACTCAGCCCTCAACTGACTAACGTTGAAAGCTCGCCCCGACGGGTGTGACCTCAACTTTTTGTGCGCCGCGCCGTTAACGGTGAAGGAACCCCAACGACGCAACGCACAAAAACAAAGGGTCAGGACGTCTTATGCGGCTCAATCTAAAAGCCAAGGTACTTTCGCTCGCTGTGCTCCCGGTATTGGTGTTCGCACTAGTCATCAGCGCCAGCACCATCATCATGCTGCGCGAGCAAGGCAAGCGCGAAGTCGAGGAAACTCGACAGCACTTGCTCGCGGAGGCCAAGGCCACGTTGCAAAGCTACGTGGCCGTTGCGCTGGGCACCATCAAGCCGCTGTACGACGCTTCTGCGCCGGGCGACATGGAAGCGCGTGCGCAAGTCATCAAGATGCTCTCCCAAGTCAATTACGCCAAGGACGGGTACTTCTTCGGCTATGACTCGCAAGCGGTGCGGCTGTTCAAAGGCAACAGCCCGGACGGCATCGGCAAAAGCTTCAAGGACGCCCGCGATCCAAAAGGCGTTTTTGTGAATGCCGGCCTTGTGGACGTGGCGAAAGCGGGTACCCATTACCTGGAATACTCCTCCGCGCTGCCCGGCTCCAGTGAGCTGGTGCCTAAGTTGGGTTACACCGAATATTTGCCTAAATGGGACATGGCCTTTGGGTCGTCGATCAATCTGGACAACATCGACGCCAAGGTGCTGGAGCTGCAAAAGAATGTCGCCGAGCGTCGGGAAAACATGCTCTTCACCATCATCGGCATCACGCTGCTGGTCTTGGTCATCATCGCGGCGGCGGGTTTCTGGATCGCGGGCGGCATTCTGCGGCCGTTGCGCCTGATGAAAGCCAACCTCGACGACATCGCGGCAGGCGAGGGCGATTTGACCCAACGTCTGACCGTAACTTCCCAAGACGAGCTCGGCGACCTGGCCGGGTCGTTCAACCGCTTCGTCGACAAGATCCACGGGTTGGTCCGGCAGATCACCGAAATGACCGGCCAACTGACGGGGCTCGTAGGTGAAGTGACCGCTCAGGCGCAGCGATCCGAGCAGGCCATGGAGCGTCAGCGCCACGAGACCGACCAGGTCGCCACGGCGATCAATCAGATGTCTGCCGCTGCCCAGGAAGTCGCCAAAAGCGCGCAGGGCGCTTCCGTTGCAGCCCAGCAAACCGATGCGGAAGGTCAGGCGGCCAAGCGCGTGGTTGATGGCAGCATTCAACAGATTCATGCCCTGGTGAACGATATCCGTCACAGCGGCACTTCCTTGGACAGCCTGCAGAATGACGTGTCGTCCATCGTCGGTGTGCTTGGGGTGATCCGGTCCATTGCCGATCAAACCAACTTGCTGGCCCTCAATGCCGCGATTGAAGCGGCGCGTGCAGGTGAGGCGGGGCGCGGGTTTGCGGTCGTGGCCGATGAGGTGCGCGCGCTGGCCAGTCGTACGCAGCAAAGTACCCAGGAAATTCAGGGCATGATCGATCGCTTGCAGCAAGGTACGCAGGGCGCGGTCCAGGCAATGAGGCGTTCGAGCGAGGCGGGCGACGGGACGTCCGCGCGCGCTAACGAAGCCGGTGCGTCGCTGGACACGATCGGGCAGCTGATCGGCACCATTAATGCGATGAACGCGCAAATTGCCAGTGCCGCAGAAGAGCAGACCGCCGTGGCCGAGGAGATCAATCGCAGCGTGCACCAGATCGCGGTGGCGGTCGAAAGCGTGGCGGATGAAACCCGCCACAGCGCGTCCACCTCGCGCAACCTTACCGAGTTGAATCAGCGCCTTGGTCAGTTGGTCCGGCAGTTCCGGATCTAGACTGGGGGGTGGCGGGCGTTTTTCGGCCCCCTTGGAGCTCGTCAGGCGCGTTCACCCGGCTCCTCGCAGTGCAGACGCGGCACTCCTGCACCGATTGACGGACTAAGCATCAGGCCGTGTGCTTGACGCGGTTTTATGACTTGGAAGGAACATGAACGAAACCGCGCTGCAAAACAAAACCCTGTTGGTGTTATTGGTGCTGGTGACCATCGCCTTCATCTGGATACTGCTGCCGTTTTACGGCGCGGTGTTCTGGGCGGTGATCCTCGGGATTATCTTTGCGCCACTGCAGCGTCGCCTGCACGCGAAATTTGGCTGGCAACGCAACCTCACCTCACTGTGCACGCTGATGATCTGCCTGATCATTGCGATCCTGCCGGTGATTGTGATCGCCGCGCTGATGGTTCAGGAGGGGGCCACGCTTTACAAGAACGTGGAGAGCGGGCAGCTCGACATTGCCAAGTACCTGGCTGAGTTCAAAGTGCTGCTGCCGCCTTACGTGCAGCATTGGCTTGATCGCCTGGGCATGGGTGATTTCAACGGATTGCGCGACAAGATTGCCAAAAGTGCGTTGCAGGGCAGTAACTACTTGGCCACGCAGGCGTTCAGCTTCGGTCAGGGGACGTTCGACTTCGTTGTCAGCTTTTTCATCATGCTCTACCTGTTGTTCTTTTTTCTGCGCGACGGGCCGGAGCTCACCCGCAAAATCCGCATCGCGGTGCCCCTGGCTGAACCGCAGAAACGTCGTCTGCAACTGAAGTTCACCCGTGTTGTGCGCGCCACCGTCAAAGGCAATATCGTCGTCGCGGTGACCCAAGGGGCGCTGGGTGGCTTCATCTTCTGGGCTCTGGACATTCCGAGCGCATTGCTGTGGGCGGTGATGATGGCGTTTCTGTCGTTGTTGCCGGCGGTGGGGGCGGGCATTGTCTGGGCGCCTGTGGCGCTGTATTTCCTGCTCAGCGGGATGATCTGGCAGGGCGTGGTGCTGGGGCTGTTCGGGGTGTTCGTGATCGGCCTGGTGGATAACGTGTTGCGCCCGATTCTGGTGGGCAAGGACACGCGGATGCCCGATTACCTGATTCTGATCTCCACCTTGGGCGGGATGGCTGTGTTCGGGTTGAACGGGTTTGTGATCGGTCCGATGGTGGCGGCGTTGTTTATGTCGACTTGGGCGTTGTTTACTGGGGACAAGAAGACCGTTCGATTGCCCGGTTAGCGTGTATTTCTAGATCCAGAGCGTCGGCCTAACGGCCTCTGTTTCGCCTTCGGCGAGTTACTTGGAAAAGTCGAAAGTCGCACCATCCCCAAGTAACCAAGGGTGCCTGCTCCTGGTTGGGTTCCTCCTTCGTCGGAATACCTTCACTCCGGTCCCGCTCCGTGGGCCCGCCACCATCCGCCATCCATGGCGGGGGGCGGCTCTCGCGGCATCCATGCCGCTCGGCCCACGGAGCGAGACCTGCGTTCAGCCTGCACCCAAGTCACGATTGGCGTCGTCTGGACTTCCTACGCATGAAGATCAGATCAACAGCTTCCCGGCTGAAGCCGGTCCTACCGAACCCCGCATTCCGTCAGTAGGACCGGCTTTAGCCGGGAAGCCGTTGATCGGCCATTGATTTGCTTTTGATCTTCGTACGCAAAAAGCTCAGCCACCACCAATCGCGACTTGGGTGCCGGCCGAATGTAGGTTTTGCGCAGTGGGCCGAGCCGCATGGATGCGGCGAGAGCGCCGTCAGGACATGGATGTCCGTTCGGCGCGGGCCCACGGAGCAAGACCGGAGTGAGGGTATTCCGACGAAGGAGGAACCAAACCGAGAGCAAGCACCCTTGGTTACTTGGGGATGGTGCGACTTTCGACTTTTCCAAGTAACTCGCCGAAGGCGAAATGTCTGCCGTTAGGCAGACCTATTAAATCAAAGCCATAAAAAAACCCTGCTCGAAGGCAGGGTTTTTTGTGCATCACTCAACCATCACAAACCTGCATGGCCCACCAGGGTCAGCAGCGGTTGTGGATACACACCGAGGAAGAACGCCAGCAGCGTAATCCCCAGCAGCATCACGCCGCCTGCACGTTGCGCCCAGTTGAACGGGGCATCGTGGCGCTGGATCTTCGAGTCTTGCAGATACAGCGTCACCATCACGCGCAGGTAGTAGAACAGGCCAATGGCGCTGCCCACGACCAGCGTACCGGTCAGCCACCACAGGTGCGCTTCAACACCTGTCGCGATGATGTAGAACTTGCCGATGAAGCCCGTGGTCAGCGGGATACCCGCCAGCGACAGCATCATCACCGTCAACACCGCGGTCAGGTACGGACGACGCCAGAACAGACCGCGGTATTCGAACATCGCATCAGCGTCACGACCGCTGTACGGCGAGGACATCAGCGTGACCACGCCAAACGCGCCCAGGCTGGTCAGCACATACGTGACCAGGTAGACGTTGATCGCCTCAACGGCCATGCCCTTGCTTGCGACCATGGCGATCATCAGATAACCGAAGTGCGCGATGGACGAATAACCCAGCAGACGCTTTAGGTTGTTCTGGGTGAGGGCCAGCAGGTTGCCGATGATGATCGATGCCACTGCGATGACTGACATGACATCGGTCAGCACTCCACTGGTCGCCGCCGGGGAGATCTGGAACAGGCGAACCAGCACTCCAAACACCGCGACCTTACTGGCCGTCGCGAGGAAAGCCGCTACCGGGGCAGGGGCGCCTTCGTACACGTCCGGTGTCCACAAGTGGAAAGGCACCAGGGACAGCTTGAAGCCCAGACCCACCAGCATCATGCCCAGGCCCAGGCTTGCGATCGGGCTAGGCATGCCGGTGGCCGCGATGGCCTTGCCGATTTCGCTGAAGCCCAGGCTGCCGGATTCGGCGTACAGCAGCGCCATACCGAACAGCAGAAACGCCGAGCCTGCCGCCGACAGCACCATGTACTTGATGCCGCCTTCCAGTGAGCGCTTGTTGAAGAACGCATACGCCACCAGCCCGTACACCGGCACCGACAGCAGCTCCAGACCGATGAACAGGCTCGCCAGGTGTTGCGCGGCGACCAGCACCAGCCCGCCGGCCGCAGCCATCAGGATCAGCAGATAAAGCTCTTCACGGTTGCCCGGATAGCCCGCCTTGCCTTCACCCAGATAAGCGTGAGCCAGGGTGACGCACGCCAGCGTCGACACCAGAATGATGCCCATGTAGAGACAAGCGAAGCTGTCAATCTGCAGCAGAGGCGTGACCACCAACGGCGCCACTTTCAGCGCCGGATAGATCGACAGCAAAGCCAGGTTGAGTCCCGCTACAGTCAGCAGGAACGATTGCGAGTGATTGCGACGCCATGCGATGCCCAGCATCACCACCACAATGGTGATGCTGGTGATCAGCAACGGCGCCAGCGCAATAAAGTGTTGAATCGTCAGGTCCATAGCGCTCTTACCGGGCCGAAGCGAGTTGAGTGAAGGCGGTGCCGAGCCATTGCTGCACGCCATGCATGGTCGCCGAGGAAGTGTCGAGGATCGGTTGTGGGTAAACACCCAGCAGAACCAGCAACACTGCCAGACCCAGCACCATGATCAATTCCCGACCGTCCATGCCCTTGTAGACCGCGTCCGTTTTGGCCGGGCCGAAATAGGCACGGTGGATCATGATCAGCGAGTAGACAGAACCGAACACCAGGCCGGTTGTGGCGATGGCCGTAATCCACGGCGCGCTGACAAAGCTGCCGATCAGGATCAGGAACTCACCGACGAAGTTACCGGTGCCTGGCAGGCCGAGCGATGCGGCGGCGAAGAACAGGCTAATAGCTGGCAGGTAAGCAATTTTGCTCCACAGGCCGCCCATTTCCCGCATGTCCCGCGTGTGCAGACGCTCGTACAGCTGACCGCTCAGGATGAACAGCGCAGCCGCAGACAGACCGTGAGCGAGCATCTGAACGACGACGCCTTGCAGCGCCTGTTGGCTGCCCGAATAGATGCCGATCAGCACGAAGCCCATGTGCGAGACGCTTGAGAAGGCGATCAGGCGCTTGATGTCGGTCTGGGCGAAGGCCAGGAACGCACCGTAGAAGATACCGATCAGGCCGAGCACCATGGCGATCGGCGCGAACTCCGCCGAGGCGTTCGGGAACAGCGGCAGGGCAAAACGCAGCAGACCATACGCAGCAGTCTTCAGCAGGATACCCGCCAGGTCCACGGAACCTGCAGTCGGCGCCTGAGCGTGAGCATCAGGCAACCAGGAGTGCAGCGGCACGATCGGCAGTTTCACCGCGAAAGCGATGAAGAAGCCCAGCATCAAGATGTATTCGGTGCCGTGAGACAGTTTGGTTTTTAGCAGGTCCGCGTAACCGAAGGTGACCACGCCGGTCTGGTTGAAGTGCACCAGCACCAGGCCCAGGATCGCCACCAACATGATCAGGCCGCTGGCCTGGGTGAAGATGAAGAACTTGGTCGCTGCGTAGATCCGTGTCTTCTTGCCGTCTGCCGAGCTGTGACCCCAGAGCGCGATGAGGAAGTACATCGGCACCAGCATCATTTCCCAGAAGAAGAAGAACATGAACAGGTCGATGGCGAGAAACACGCCAACCACGCCGCCCAGAATCCACATCAGGTTCAGGTGGAAGAAGCCGACGTTACGTTGAATCTCTTTCCACGAGCAGAGTACCGAGAGGACACCCAGCAGGCCGGTCAGCAGAATCATCAGCAGGGACAGGCCATCCAGCGCCAGGTGCACGCTGATGCCGAAGCGCTGGATCCACTGCAGCTTGAATTCAAGGGCCCAGGTCGGATCGACGCCCGGAGCAGGAGCATAGGTAAACGTACCGGTGCTCCAGACCCACAGGGCCAGAATCGTCTCGAGGGACATGGTCGCCAGCGCTATCCAGCGCGGCAGGGTAGGGCCGAAGCGCTCACCTTGCCAGCACAGCAGGCCGCCGATGAAGGGGATCAGGATTAGCCAAGGCAGAATCATGACGGGCTCAATTCCTTTCGCAAAGTCGCAAGGTTCATGTCAGATCGACTCATCAGACCAGCACAATCGCGCCGAGTACCAGTACGGCACCTGCGGCGATCGAAGCGGCGTACCAACGGAGCTGACCTGTTTCGGTGCGGGTCATCAAGCCGTTGCCGGCTTTGACCAGACGCGGAATCAGGCCGATTGTGTGGTCGAGCGGGTCGCCACGCAGCAGGCGGCTGATAGCCAGGTATGGTTTGACGAACAACACGTCATAGACCCAGTCGAAGCCCCAGGCCGCAAACCACCACGCCGACAGGAACCGACCCGGACCGCTGTTGGCGATGGCCGTGACCAGGCGACGCTTGCCGAGGAACAGCACGGCCGCCAGCAGGATACCGGCCAGGGCGATGGCGCCCGAGGCGATTTCCAGGCTGTGCTTGGCTTCGCCGCCGGCGTGGCCAGCACTTTCCGGCAGTACGCCGGCCAGTGGCGGATGAATCCAGGCGCCGATGAAGGTCGACAGCACGATCAGCACGCCCAGCGGCAGCCAGTGGGAAATCCCGTGACCGGCGTGGGCTTCGGTCTTCGCTTCACCATGGAACGCGATGAAGATCAGGCGGAAGGTGTACAGCGAGGTCATGAACGCACCGACCAGACCTGCGTACAGCAAGTACTGATGGCCGCTGGCGAAGGCTTCCCAGAGGATTTCGTCCTTGGAGTAGAAGCCCGCCGTGAGCAGCGGCAACGCCGACAGCGCAGCGCCGCCGACGATGAAGCTGGCGTAAGCCAATGGCAGTTTTTTCCACAGGCCGCCCATCTTGAAGATGTTCTGCTCGTGATGGCAGGCCACGATCACAGCACCGGACGCGAGGAACAGCAGGGCCTTGAAGAAGGCGTGGGTCATCAGGTGGAAGATCGCGCCGTCCCATGCACCCACACCCAGCGCCAGGAACATGTAGCCGATCTGGCTCATGGTCGAGTAGGCGAGGATACGTTTGATGTCGGTCTGCACCAGTGCCGCGAAACCCGCCAGCACCAGCGTTACGCCACCGACGATGCCGACCAGATGCAGGATGTCCGGCGCCAGGATGAACAGGCCGTGGGTCCGGGCGATCAGGTAAACGCCCGCCGTTACCATCGTTGCGGCGTGGATCAGTGCCGACACCGGAGTAGGGCCGGCCATCGCATCCGCCAGCCAGGTTTGCAGCGGCAGTTGCGCGGATTTACCGACAGCACCGCCCAGCAGCATGAGCGTTGCCAGAACGATCCAGAAGTCGCCGACCTTGAAGTGCTGCGGCGCACGTACCAGCAGCTCCTGAATGTTCAGCGTGCCCAGTTGCTGGAACAGAATGAACAGGCCGATGGCCATGAACACGTCGCCAATGCGGGTCACGATGAAGGCTTTGAGTGCAGCGTTGCCGTTGTTGCGGTTGCTGTAATAGAAACCGATCAACAGGTACGAGCACAGGCCCACGCCTTCCCAACCGAAGTAGATGAACAGCAAATTGTCGCCCAGGATCAGGAACAACATGCTGGCAATGAACAGGTTGGTGTACGCGAAGAAACGCGAATAGCCGTCTTCACCGCGCATGTACCACGAGGCGAACAGGTGGATGAGGAAGCCGACGCCGACCACCACGCCGAGCATGGTGATGGACAGGCCATCGACATACAGGGCGAAGTTGGGCTCGAAGCCGTCGACCGACATCCAGCGCCACAGCACCATGGTCAGGTGACCACCTTCCGGTGGCGAGACGTTGAATTGCCAGATCACGTAGGCGGCGACAATGGCTGACAAGCCAATGGAACCGACGCCGATCAGGGCTGAAAGGTTTTCCGACCATTTGCCGCGTGAGAACGACAGCAGCAGGAAACCGATCAGGGGGAACACGAAAGTCAGAAAGAGTAGGTTCATCCGCGCATCTCGCTGGCAGCGTCGATATCGAGAGTGTGGAAACGGCGATACAGCTGCAGCAGGATCGCCAGGC
Organism: Pseudomonas sp.; assembly: GCF_036387035.1. GTDB lineage: Bacteria > Pseudomonadota > Gammaproteobacteria > Pseudomonadales > Pseudomonadaceae > Aquipseudomonas. The sequence goes on from NZ_DASVUM010000148.1 coordinate 12,677, forward strand.
CAATACTGGCTTCGGCGGCGGCCAGGCTGATCACCAGAATGAACATGATCTGGCCGTCAGGCTGTGCCCAGCGGCTGCCGGCTACGACAAAAGCCAGCGCGGCTGCGTTCATCATCACTTCCAGGCTCATCAACACGAACAGAATGTTGCGGCGTACCAACAGGCCCGCCAGGCCGAGGCAGAACAGGATGCCGGCGACGGCCAGACCATGTTCCAGAGGGATTGCTGAGTTCATGGCTTTACTCCTTCGCCTCATTGCGGCCGACATGGAACGCCGTCACGGCTGCCGCAAGCAGCAGCATCGAGGCGAGTTCGACAACCAGCAGGTACGGGCCAAACAGGCTGATGCCGACTGCTTTGGCGTCTACCGTGGTATGGCCGATGGAGGCGCCGGTGGAGTTGGCGAACAGCACGTACAGCAATTCCGCCAGCAACAGGCCGCCCAGCAGGATCGGGCCGAGCCAGATGCCGGGTTTGAGCCAGGCGCGTTCTTGTTGAACCGAGGCCGGGCCCAGGTTCAGCATCATCACCACGAAGACGAACAGCACCATGATGGCACCCGCGTAAGCGATGACTTCCAGGGCACCGGCAAACGGCGCGCCAAGGCTGAAGAAGGTCATGGCCACGGCGATCAGCGAAATGATCAGGTAGAGCAGGGCGTGCACCGGGTTCGTGTTGGTGATCACCCGAAGGGTGGCCACCACAGCGATGCCGGATGCGAAATAGAAAGCGAATTCCATCTTTCTTCCTTAAGGCAGCAAGCTCTTGACGTTGATGGGCTGGGCTTCGTTCTGTGCATCGCCTTTCGGCTTGCCGGCGATGGCCATACCCGCAACGCGGTAGAAGTTGTAATCAGGGTTCTTGCCGGGGCCGGAGATCAGCAGATCTTCCTTCTCGTACACCAGATCCTGACGTTTGAACTCGGCCATCTCGAAATCCGGTGTCAGCTGGATCGCGGTGGTCGGGCAAGCTTCCTCACACATGCCGCAAAAGATGCAACGCGAGAAATTGATGCGGAAGAACTCCGGGTACCAACGACCGTCATCGGTCTCGGCCTTCTGCAGCGAGATGCAACCCACCGGGCACGCCACGGCGCACAGGTTGCAGGCCACGCAGCGCTCTTCGCCGTCGGGGTCGCGGGTCAGGACAATGCGACCGCGATAACGCGGCGGCAAATAGACCTGTTCTTCCGGGTATTGCAGGGTGTCGCGCTTACGGAAGCCATGGCCGAAGACCATGATCATGCTGCGCAGCTGGGTACCCGTACCCTTAACGATGTCGCCAATATATTTGAACATGGGTCAAATCCTCACTGAGCCGCCAGGACGACCGCAGCGGTCACCAGCAAATTGATCAGGGTCAGTGGCAAGCAGAACTTCCAGCTGAAATCCATCACCTGGTCATAACGTGGACGAGGGATCGAAGCACGCAACAGGATGAACAGCATGATGAAGAAGGCGGTTTTCAGGGCAAACCACATGAACGACAGTTGCGGCAGGATATCGAACGGGCCGTGCCAGCCACCGAAGAACAGCGTCACCAGCAGCGCCGAGATCAGAATGATGCCGATGTACTCACCGACGAAGAACATGCCCCACTTCATGCCGGCGTATTCAATGTGGTAACCGTCGGCCAGTTCCTGTTCCGCTTCCGGCTGGTCGAACGGGTGACGGTGAGTCACGGCGACGCCTGCAATGAAGAAGGTACAGAAGCCGAAGAACTGCGGGATGATGAACCACAGGTGATCGGCCTGGTACTTGACGATGTCGCCCATGTTGAACGAACCGACCTGCACCACGATGCCCATCAGCGACAGGCCCAGGAACACTTCGTACGACACGGTTTGCGCCGAGGCACGCAAGCTGCCCAGCAGGGCGTACTTGTTGTTCGATGACCAACCGGCGAACAGCACCGCATAGACCGACAGGCCCGCCATTGCGAAGAAGAACAACAGGCCGATGTTCAGGTCGGCGATCACCCAGGTCTGGGTGACCGGAATGACCGAGAACGAGATCAGCAGGGCGCTCATGGCCACCACCGGCGCCAAGGTGAAGATCACCCGGTCGACGAAAGGCGGGTTCCAGTCTTCTTTAAAGAACATCTTCAGCATGTCGGCAGCGATCTGGAACATGCCGAACGGGCCAACACGGTTCGGACCGTAACGGTCCTGCCACCAACCCAGCAGACGACGTTCGACGAAGCTGAGCAGCGCGCCGCAGACCACCACGGCGAGCAGCACCACGATGGCCTTGACGACCGCGATGATCGAATCGACCACCTCAGGAGTGAACCAGGTCATAGAGCGGCCTCCTGCAGCGCGTCAACGGTTTTGCCGAACAGCGCCGGAGGAATGCCGGCCAGACCGGACGGCAGTGCCACCAGGCCTGCGCCCAGCTCTTCATTGATGCGCAGCGGCAGACGCAGGGTTTGACCGGCGATGCGGAGGCTAAGCAGCGCACCGTCGTTGACACCCAGACGATCGGCTTCGGACTTGGCCAATGCCACGTAAGCCTGAGGAATGCGCTCCTGAACCGGCGCGGCTTTGGAGGAGGTCTCTTCGCTGCCGAACAAGTGATGGAGCGGCACAACCTGCCAGGTGCCTTGCGCAGGGGCGAACGCCCGCGGCACGCTGGCGAACCAGCCCAGCTTGTCGCCGCCGCTTTCGATCAAACGTACGCCCGGATCGCCGGCACGCAGGTGTCCACCGACTTCGTCCTGGAACTTGTTCCAGGCCTGTGGCGAGTTCCAGCCCGGCGACCAGGCAAACGGCACCTGGGAGCGCGGTTCGGCAGAGCCCGAATAACCTTCCATCGAGAACGCAAATGCCGTGTCTTTGTCCTGCGGCGTGCGTGGCTCGTGCACGCTGATGTTGGCGCGCATGGCCGTCCGGCCGCTGTAACGCAACGGTTCGCGGGCCAGTTTCAAGCCTTTGATACGGAACGCGGCAGACGGCGCGGCACCGACGATACCGGCCAGTGACGGGTTGCTCGCAGCGCAGGCGGCGGTAACGTGATCCAACTGAGTCCAGTCAATCGGCTGATTGAGCAGGGTGGCGCGCAGGGCATGCAGCCAGCGCCAGCCTTCGTGAACCAGAATGCCCGCATCCAGATAAGTCGGATCGAACACCTGGAAGAAGCGCTGGGCGCGGCCTTCCTGGCTGACCAAAGTACCGTCGCCTTCCGCGAAGCTTGCAGCCGGCAGGACCAGATGCGCGCGGTCAGTGGTCGCAGTCTTCTGATGATCGGCAACGATCACCACTTTGGCGGCCTTCAATGCAGCTTCGACCGTTGCAGCGTCCACGCGGGTAAACAGATCGTTCTCCAGCACGACGATGGCGTCGGCCTGGCCCGAAATCACGGCCTGCAACGCGGCGTCAACCGAGTCGCCACCGAACAGGGCCAGGCCCATGCTGTTGGCTTCCGGCACGATCAAGCTCAACGAACCCTGCTTGTCGCGCAGTTTCAAGGCTTTGGCGATGTTCGCCGCCGCTTCGATCAGTGCGTTCGAACCCAGCGAGGCGCCGGAGACGATCAGTGGGCGTTTGGCTTCCAGCATCGCCGTCGCGATGCGCTCGGCCAGTGCCAGCGCTTCGCTGTCCAGACCGATCACGGCCGGCGCGCTCGCGTCAATCGCGTGGGCCACGGCGAAGCCTATGCGCGCCAGATCGTCGGGCGCCGCGTGCACGCACTCTTCAGC
>NZ_DASVUM010000149.1:0-3794 GCF_036387035.1 Pseudomonas sp.
TCCGGTCGCGAAAGCGTCGCCATCACCTCGTCACGCTCAACCGACATCAGCGCCGGGCGCAACATCACCGGCACCGCCGAGGGTGCGATCAGCCTGTGCGCCGTCACCAAGGGGCTGCAACTCAAAGCGGTTCAGGGCGACCTGCAAGTGCACGCGCAAACTGGCGCGCTGCACGCACTGGCCAACAATGACATCAAGATCGAAAGCCTCGGCGGCCGGATCGAAATCAGCGCCCCGGAAGAGCTCCTCCTGAATTGCGGTGGCGCATTCATCCGCATCAAGGATGGCGAGATTGAGCTGGGCGCGCCGGGGAATATCTATCACCGGGCCGATTATGTGCTGAAGGCCGGTGCCACCACGCTGACGACTCCGGTGACGCCAATACCTTATGGCTATGGGGCGGGGTACACCCTGGTCGACGCGCAACAGGCCGCTGCCCGTTTCGTCCGTTACCGGATCACCACGCAGGATGGCGAAGTCTTCAACGGCGTGACCGACAAGGACGGCAGAACCATGCCCGTCCACACGATGCTGCCCGGACACCTGGCGATCGACTTTCCGCAGCCTGAGGAATGGCTGAAGCCGCGGCCGAAGCCTGAACCTGAGGAGGAAGAAGAGGAGGAGGAAATCACCGAAGGCATCACCCTGCGCATTGGGTTGTTCTTTGATGGGACGGGGAATAACCAGAGCAATGCGGCAGCGACGGAGCGGTGCCGGCGGCAGGATCTGGAAAGCTTCAGCAGTGAAGAGCTGGAGAGCATTGCGGCGACGTGCAAGCAGTATGGGTTTGGGGATTTTGACGGGAGTGCGTTTAACAGCGCGCCGAATAATAGTTACGGGAATGCGCCAAGCAACGTGGCGTATTTGTATGACTTGTATCCGGATAACACTGCGACGCCTGTCAGCAACGATTCGGATATCGGATATGTCAGGGTGTACATCGAAGGCATCGGCACCCGTAGCGGCGGCGAGGACGACGTGCTGATCGGGCAAGCTCTTGGGCAAGGTGAAACGGGCGTGGTGGCGCGGGTCAAAGAGGCGCCTACGTTGGTCGAAAGACAGTTAGAGCAGTTCCTCCAAATCAATCCGGGCACAGCTATTCGCACCGTTGAATTCGACGTGTTCGGTTTCAGCCGCGGAGCCGCGGCTGCACGGCATTGCGCTAACGAAGTCCTTAAGCCTCATCGTGGGGTATTCAGCGAGCTGCTTGTCGGGGGGCGCGCTGGTCTATTAAGAAGTTTCGACTCGGCCGCTGATGTATGCATCAATTTGGTCGGCCTGTTCGATTCCGTTGCAGCCATCTCAGACCCACTACATGGCGACTTCAGCCCAGGCAATGACATTAATAGGGGCGTCAATCTCTATCTGCCACCCGACTGCGCGCGGCAGGTCATCCAGCTACAGGCGCTTGACGAATACCGCGCCGACTTTGCTCTAAATAACGTGCACCACACGCACCTTCAGATAGGTCTGCCGGGCGCTCACTCTGACGTGGGTGGGGGCTATCTGCCACGCGCGCGAGAAAAATTGTGGATGACACAGCCCTGCAAGGTCAGCGTTAAGGCCGGACAAAGGGTTGAGTCCCATGCCGTTTGGACCCGTGCAGAGGCGGACGCCAAGGTATTGCGCGAATCAGGCGTCGCTCGCGATGGCTACATTGCGGTGAAAGCTTGGCCTGCAGCAACTAACCCTCGCGGCAAAGCTGAGCCAGTGATGCAGGACTACTGGATAACCATGCTGCTCGAACGCCCCGTACATGGCGAACTGAGCCTGATTGCACTGCGTGTCATGCGCGAGCTGGGTGTGCGTCACGGAGTGCCATTCGACGTCATTACCGATACGGATAAACGCTTCAAATTACCGGATGAACTCCTACCTATCGCCAAGCAAATCTTGCAACGGGTAATGACGGACCGGCTCGTAAAACTTGAACCTGCGCATGAGGCGCTGCTACGAGCGCGTTACATCCACATGTCCGCGCACTGGACGCCACGAGGCCCCTTTTTGCTTAGCAAGCCGGCACCGTTGAATCGTAGGAATGTGCATCTCAACCGCCCGCAAAAAGGCTATCCAGAGTGAAGCGCCTGATCTTCGCTGTAGGGCTGCTTATTAGTCTGAGTGCCTGCGCTGGCGCGCCAAGATTCCCGCCTGCTCCGAAGTTGCCGTATCCGGCCTGGTACATAGGTTTCGCTGCACCCAAGCACATGGAAGTCTGGGTCGAAACCGTCGATGTGCTGGACAAGCGTGGACTCGCGTTTTTCCGGGTACACGGTGGCGTCGCAAGCTATACCGGGAACGTCGAGGGGTGGCACCGAGGGGGCTCAGGAGGGAAACCTATAAATAACGTCGATCTGCCCGACCAGATCTTCCTGCGCTGGCAGTCACTGGTGGAGCCACAGGCTTACAAGGTCAAAATACAAATACCGCAGTGGGTGCGAAACGAGATGATTCGTCCAGAACGAGCGTTTTGCCTGGTCCCAAATGATTGGAAGGACGACTACCGGAATGTGATTTCCTTAGGCATGGCCCCCGGAGGGGTCGTGAAAGTCTGGGTCGGTGGGCCATGCCTGGGCTTCAAAGAAGTCGGTCGTTACCAAGCTAAAGTCGAACAGCTCGGCCCCAACCTAGACGGAAAAGGGTTGTTTTACCGAGCACCCAATCCAGCGGCGCAAGCTTGGATAGACCAGCATGGCATTCCCTATGGCAGTTGGTAATGCTGATGCGGCCCCGCACCCATCGCGCCACCGCACCAATGAACGTCTCAGAACCCAGTGCGGCGCCCGCTCCGATGTCGGCGGGGGCTATCTACCACGCGCACGAGAAAAGTTGTGGATGACGCAACCCTGCAAGGCCAGCGTTCCGTCGGGTCAAAGAGTTGAGTCCCATGCCGCTTGGACCCGTGCAGAGGCGGACGCCAAGGTATTGCGCGAATCAGGCGTGGCTCGCGATGGCTACATTGCGGTGAAAGCCTGGCCTGCAGCAACTCACCCTCGCGGCAAAGCTGCGTCGGCCATGGAGTCCTACTGGATAACCGTGCTGCTCGAACGCCCCGTGCATGGCGAACTGAGCTTGATTGCATTGTGTGTCATGCGTGAGCTGGGGACACGTCACGGCGTTCCATTCAAGGGTCTGGAGGAGCGGCCTGAGCTCGCAATGCCCGACGAGCTCAGGCCTATCGCCAAGCGAATCTTGCAGCAGGTAATGACGGACCGGCTCGTACGCCTGGAACCTGCGCAAGAGGCATTGCTACGAGCGCGTTACATCCATCTGTCCGCGCACTGGACCCCTGTAGGTCCCTTCTTACTTAGCAAACCGGCACCGGCTAATCGTCGGAATGTGCATCTCAATCGTCCGCAGGAGGGTTATCCGGAATGAGGCGTCTGGTGTTTGCGGTCGGATTCCTGATCAGCTTGAGTGCCTGTGCAACGGGAGGGTCAGTACCCCCGCCCGTCAAGCTGCCTTATCCGGCGTGGTACATCGGCTTCGCCGCGCCCCAACACATGGAAGTATGGGTGGAAAGCGTCGATGTGCTTGATCAGCGCGGATACGTTTTCTTCAATGTGCACGCTGGGGTCGCCGGTTACACGCGTAAGCCCGAGGGTTGGCATAAAGGCACATCAGGCGGCAAACCCATCAGCAACGTCGATTTACCTGAGCAGCTCCTCCTGCGCTGGCAGTCACTAGTGGAGCCCCAAGCTTACAAAATCAGCATCCGAATACCGCAGTGGGTACGCGATGAGATGGTAACGCCACAGCACGTGTATTGCCGCAGTTCAAAAGAATGGATAGACGAC
>NZ_DASVUM010000150.1:0-9280 GCF_036387035.1 Pseudomonas sp.
CCGGTCCCACCATTTGCTTGAAAGTTGTCAGACACATGCAAGGAAAGCGAAAGGCGGGTGTGGCAGATTTAGATGGTGTCATCGAGCTATCAGTCGCTATCCTGTGGCGCTTCTTCGGTCCTGCCAAAAGAGTAAATGCAAGTGCGTTGCCCGCTTACCCCTTCGACCTGTCCGCAGGTCGCTTGCAGCATTCCGAAGCTTTCGCGCGATTGCGCGTCGGCTTGTGTCCGCCCTCAGTCACAAGGCGGTGTCGCATGCGTCGGGTTCTGATTGTCCTGTTCTGGCTGTTGCCACTGTTTGCCAGTGCCGTTGATTTCGATGAGAAGACCCGCAGCCTTGCTCTGGGGCGCGACACGCTGATGTTCGAAGACCCCACCGGCGACGCGACCATCCAGCAAGTCTCTTCGCCCGACGGCGCCTCACGCTTCCGTCCTCTTGCCGGGCCGTCGCTCAATGCGGGCTATTCGCGTTCTGCGTTCTGGCTGAAAGTGCCTCTGACTTATCGTCCTTCCGACCCGCTGGCGTCCGCCGACTGGTTGCTCGAACTCGCGTATCCGCCGATGGACCATGTCGATCTGTACCTCGGTGATGGCGACGCGCGCCCCCGTCTGGCGTGGCAGACCGGCGACATGCTGCCGTTTTCCAGCCGGCAGGTTAAGCAGAACAACTACGTGTTCGACTTGAACCTGAATGCCCACGAGACCAAAACCGTTTACCTGCGCGTCGCCAGTCACGGCTCGGTGCAGGCGCCGCTCAATCTGTGGGCCAGTCACGCTTATATAGAAGAGCAGCCGTCGCGTTTGTACATCCTCGGCATGATTTACGGCGTGCTGGCAGTGATGCTGGTCTACAACCTGTTCATCTACCTGAGCGTGCGCGACGCCGCGTATCTGTATTACATCCTCTACATCACCTTCTTCGGTCTGTACCAGGTGTCGGTCAACGGCGCGGCGATCGAATATTTCTGGCCGGACAACCCGTGGTGGGCCAATACCTCGACCACCTTCCTGATTGCGGCCGCGATCCTGTTCGCCAGCCAGTTCACCCGCAGCTTCCTGCAAACGCCGAGGCTCGGGCGTTGGCTGGATATGCCGCTGCGGGTGATGATGGTCTGCGCTGCGGTGATCATGGCGCTCGCGTTGAGCATGGATTACGGCGTCGCGCTGCGTCTGGTCACCGGGCTGGTGCTGCTGTTCATCCCGGTGGTTTTGCTGATCGGGCTGGCGGCGTGGCTCAAGGGGCGGCGGGTCGCGCGGTATTTCATCTTTGGCTGGTCGGCGTTTCTGGTGGGCGGGGTGATCAACGCCACGATGCTCCTCGGGCATTTGCCCAACAATTTCTGGACCATGTACGCCAGCCAGATCGGCTCGGTGATCGAAGTGGCGTTGCTTTCGCTGGCGCTGGCCGACCGCATCAACGCCATGCGCGAGCGCGAAGCGCAGATCATGGCGGAGTCGCGGCAGGACCTTGAAACCCTCAACCAGCAGTTGGCCGTGAGTAACCGATTGAAGGATGAGTTTCTGGCAACCCTCACCCATGAGCTGCGCACGCCCATGAACGGTGTCATCGGTTCGCTGGAGTTGATGCAAATGGACGTGGCCGACAGCGAGATCGAGCTGTACCGCCAGACCGCCGCTGACTCGGCGCAAAACATGATGGGCATCGTCAACGGCATTCTGACCCTGACCGAACTGCAAGCGGGTCGCATCACCGTGCGCAACGCGCCGTTCAGCCTGCGTCATGTGTTGTTTCAGCTGCGCAGTGGCTTCGAGCCGCAGGCCCGCAGTAAAGCGCTGACGCTCAGCGTAGAACTGGACGAGACGCTGCCGGACAGTCTCGAAGGCGACGGCGTCAAGTTGCGCCAATGCCTGGAGTGCCTGCTGGATAACGCGATCAAGTTCACCAAGGCCGGTTCGGTCAAAATCCGCGTCAATGGCCAGCGCGCAGACGCCGGGCACGTGCGCCTGGTCATTGATGTCATCGACACCGGCATCGGCTTCAGTCGTCTGGATGAGGAGACGCTGTACGCCAACTTCTTCCAGGTGGACGGGTCGACGACGCGAGAGTACGGCGGGCTGGGCATCGGGCTGGCGATTTGCCGACAGTTGACTGAATTGCAGGGCGGGCGCCTGAGCCATCAATCCGAGCCGGGCAATGGTAGCCAGTTTCGGCTGAGCCTGGACGTGCAGATCGCCGCGCAAACGGTGTAGGAGCGTGGCTCGTCCCGCGATCGGCCGGGCACCGGTCGTTGAATCGGTGCATGCAGTGGGTCATAGGAAAATCAATGGCACGTCTGCTGCCGCTGCGCGCCAGATCGCGGGACAAGCCACGCTCCTACCGTTGATCTGCGTTTATCCAGACAAAGGTGCTGCGTGGACAAGGCAAAACCGCCGCCATTTCGTCTTCTTTGGCGCTGTTGCTGGAGCGGGGTGCGTGATTCACTAGGTCAGCTGCACGACCGCCGCGTGCTGCCCGCACCGGAGTCGCGTCATGGACCAGCGTATCAATCCGCGTCAATTCGCCGAGACCCACGAAGTTACCAATCAGCCGCCTTCTCTGGACGGCACCAACCTGTACCGCATCGACCTGCCGCTGCAAGAGTGGTCGCAGCGCTTTGGCGCGGGCTGGGCGCAGGAGCGAATAGATGCCTACGGCGCGCTGGCCGGCGGCCCTTTAATGGAAGCAGGTTTCCTCGCCAACCAGAACAAACCGGTGTTCACCAGCCATGATCGCTACGGCCATCGCATCGATCTGGTGGAATTTCATCCTGCGTATCACCACTTGATGCAAACCGCGGTCGAGCATGGCATCCCCTCACTGCCGTGGACCGACCCTCGCGAAGGCGCTCATGTGGCCCGTGCGGCGATGAGCTATTTGCACACCCAGGCCGAGGCGGGCAGTGGCTGCCCGCTAACCATGACCTTCGCCAGTGTGCCGGCCCTGCGCCTTCAACCGGATCTGGCCGAGACCTGGCTGCCGAAAATCCTCGCCACCGGGTACGACCCGCGCAACGTGGGCACCGCGCACAAGGCCGGCGTCACGATCGGCATGGCCATGACCGAGAAACAGGGCGGCACGGACGTGCGCGCCAACACCACGCGGGCGTATCCGGTCGGCCAGCCCGGGCCCGGCCAGGCCTACGAACTGGTCGGGCACAAATGGTTTTGTTCGGCGCCCATGTGCGACGCCTTTCTGACCCTGGCGCAGACCGACAAGGGGCTGACGTGTTTCCTGCTGCCGCGCCATCGCCCGGACGACACCCGCAACGAGTTCTATATACAGCGGCTGAAGAACAAACTGGGCAATTGGTCCAATGCATCCAGCGAGGTCGAATTCCGCGGTGCCTTGGCGTGGATGGTGGGCGAGGAGGGGCGCGGCGTGCCGACCATTATCGAAATGGTGGCGATGACCCGCTTCGATTGCATGACCGGTTCCAGTGCGCTGATGCGTCAGGCGCTGACCCAGGCCGCGCACCATTGCGCCCACCGCACTGTCAGCGCGCGCGTGCTCAGCGAACAGCCGCTCATGCAAAACGTGCTCGCCGATCTGGCGCTGGAGAGCGAAGCGGCCCTGGCTTTGACCCTGCGCATGGGCCGCTCGCTGGAGCGCCTGGATGACGACCACGAAGCCCGTTTCGCACGCTTGGTGACGGCAGTGGGCAAGTACTGGATCTGCAAGCGCGCGCCGGCCATGATCAACGAAGCGGCTGAGTGCATGGGCGGCGCAGGGTACGTGGAGGACACGATTCTGCCGCGGCTTTATCGCGAAGCACCGGTCAATTCGACGTGGGAAGGGTCAGGCAATGTGCAGTGCCTGGACGTGCTGCGCGCGCTGTCCAAAGAGCCCGGCGTGCTCGACGCGTTGTTTGACGAACTCGGCGACGGCCATGGCGACCAGCGTCTGGCGGCGCATATTCACGGTTTAAAAGAGGCTTTTCAGGACACCGGTGACATCCAGTATCGCGCGCGGCAACTGACCGAAGACATCGCCGTGGCGCTGCAGGCGAAGCTGCTGCTGGAATCGGGCAATGCAGCGGTCAGCGACGGGTTTATTGCCGGACGTCTGGAGAGGCCGGGGCGGGTCTATGGCGCGTTGCCGCGCGGGGTGGACGTTCAGGCTCTGGTCGCGCGGTCATCGCCGCAGGTGTGAGGCGTCGATTCCCGGTTGCGCCGCAGGCAACTCGTGCCTTCGTCATCTGTTGCAGGCAAGATGTGCGCTTGCAAGATAAGAAGGATATGCGTCGTGACTGAAGCTTTCATTGTCGTAGAAACTGCCGAACAAGCCGTGGACCGGCTCGCTGAGCTGCACGCACGGGCAACCACCGCCTTGAGCCAGGCGCTCAAGCGCTACCTGAAAGACCGCGTCGAACCCAGCGCCGCCGAGCGTCTGACGTTCCGCTACCCCGAGCTGCGCCTGACCTATCACTGCCAGGGCGAAGTGCCGCTGACCACGCGCGCTTACGCCAAGGTTCAGTTGCCGGGCACCTACACCGTTACGGTCACCCACCCGGCGGCGTTCCGCAAATACCTCCTCGAACAACTCGTGCCGCTGATGAACGACTTCACCGTGACGGTGGAAGTGGGCGTCAGCGAACAGAATATTCCGTACCCCTACGTGGTCGAGCAGGGCGATGAGCTGGCCGGTACCGGCGTCACCGCTGCGACGCTGGCCCGCGTCTTCCCGAGCACCGATTTGTCGGCCGCTACCGATGGCATCGCCGACGGTCTGTACGACTGGGCTAATACCGATCCGCTGCCGCTTGCGCTGTTCGACGCCGCGCGTGTCGATTTTTCCCTGCGCCGTCTGGTGCATTACACCGGCAGCGACTGGCGCCATGTTCAGCCGTGGATCCTGCTGACCAACTACCACCGCTACGTCGACCAGTTCATCGTCCATGGCCTGGAAAAACTCCGCGACGACCCGCGCTTCGTGAAGATGGTGCTGCCAGGCAACGTCATCGTCGACAAGAGCATGGATCACGGCGAAGCCCAGGCCATCGTTTCCGGCGTGGTCTGGCACCGTTATCAGATGCCGGCGTATCACCTGATCGCCGAAGACGGCCATGGCGTGACGCTGGTCAATATCGGCGTGGGCCCGTCCAACGCCAAGAACATCACCGACCACCTGGCCGTCTTGCGTCCGCATTGCTGGCTGATGATCGGGCACTGCGGCGGTTTGCGTCAGTCGCAGACCATCGGCGACTACGTGCTGGCCCACGCCTACATGCGTCGCGACGGCATTCTGGATCGTGTATTGCCACCGAATATCCCGATCCCGGCACTGGCCGAGGTGCAACTGGCGTTGCAGGAATCGGCGGCTCAAGTCACCGGCGAACGCGGCGACGATTTGAAAAAACGTCTGCGCACCGGCACGGTGTTGACCTATGACGATCGCAACTGGGAACTTCGCTGGGCCCAGGAGCGCCCGCTGATCAACCTGTCTCGCGCCGTGGCGGTGGACATGGAAAGCGGCACCATTGCCGCGCAGGGTTATCGCCTGCGTGTGCCTTATGGCACCTTGCTCTGCGTCTCGGATAAACCGCTGCACAGCGAGATCAAGCTGCCGGGCTCCGCCAACGCGTTTTATGAGCGGGCGGTCACCCAGCATCTGAAGATCGGCATCGCCGCGCTGGACCTGATGCGCACGCAGCTCAACTCGCTGCATTCGCGCAAACTGCGCAGCTTCGACGAACCGCCGTTCCGTTAAGGCGCTAGGCGTTCACGGAAAGGGCCACTAAAGTGGCCCTTTCTGTTGAGTGGCTCTTTCCGTTTCCGTCATTTTTTCCGGTTTCCCATGCCCCGCAATCAACGTCCCGATTCCCGCCGTCCTTCGCCTGATCGCACGGGCGCGCCCCGGCGTGTCGCCAAAGCGCCGCCCGCCGAGCCCCGGCTGATTCTGTTCAACAAACCCTTCGACGTGCTGACCCAGTTCAGCGACGGCGAAGGCCGGGCGACGCTGAAGGACTTCATCGATGTACCTGGCATCTATCCGGCCGGCCGCCTGGACCGCGACAGCGAAGGCCTGTTGCTGCTCACCAACGACGGTCAGCTGCAAGCGCGCATCGCTGATCCCAAACACAAGCTGGCGAAAACCTATTGGGTGCAGGTGGAAGGCGTCCCGACCGACGAGCAGTTGCAGACGCTGCGTGACGGCGTCGATCTGAACGACGGCCCGACCCTGCCTGCCCAGGCCCGGCAGCTGGACGAGCCCGAACTGTGGCCGCGTAACCCGCCGGTGCGGTTTCGTAAAAGCGTGCCGACGAGTTGGCTGGAGCTGGTCATCAAGGAAGGACGCAACCGTCAGGTGCGCCGGATGACTGCGGCGGTCGGGCTGCCAACGTTGCGACTGGTGCGCGTGCGGATTGGCGACTGGAGCCTTGAGGGTCTGGATCAGGGCCAGTGGCGGGAAGTGCCGGCGAAGCTTTGACGGGGCGTCTTTCAGGTATCACCAGCAGCCGGCCGCTCTAAAGACTGCCGGCGGCCGCAAACCGGTGGGAGCGAGCGTGCGCGCGAAGACGCCGTTCAGGCGCCTGCGAAACCGGCAACGATTCAGCCTCGTAAATGCACCAGCGGCAACTCGGTGCTCGCCAACACCTGATTGAGCACGAAGCTTGAGCGCACGCTGGTCACGCCGTCGATGCGGGTCAGATGACCGAGCAGAAATTTCTGATAGTGGTCCATGTCCGGCACAACGACCTTCAGTTGGTAGTCGGCGTCGATGCCGGTGACCAGGCTACATTCCAGGACCTGCGGCAGATTGAGAATGTGCTGCTCGAAGTTTTCGAAGCGGTCGGGCGTGTGACGGTCCATGCCGATCAGCACATAGGCGGTCAGGCTCAGGCCAAGCTTCTTGCGGTCGAGCAGCGCGACCTGGCCCACGATATAGCCGTCGTCTTCCAGCTGTTTGACGCGGCGCGAGCAGGGTGAGGGCGACAGGCCGATGCGCTCGGCGAGCTCCTGGTTGGATATGCGCGCGTCTTTCTGCAGTTCGGCCAAAATACTTAGGTCATATCTGTCGAGCTTGCTCACGGGAAGCGCCTTTATCGAATGGATTGCGCAGGATTATTCATCTGAAGTGAATTATTGCGCAAGTGGTGTTTTCAACAGCAACATTCGCAATCCTGTGCCGACCGCCCAAGCCTATTCTTTTAACCAGAATCACTGCCCGGACACAGCGTCCAGCGCGGCCCGCCGAATCAGGCCAGCCGCGGCCTCCAGCCCGACAGGGTTGATCAGGCCACCGGGCTACGCACTGTCCAGAAGACGATGCGAGGTGAGCCGACGTCAAAAGCGTCGAGCCAGGACGACGTATTCCGGAGAGGGCCATTGAGCCCTCTTTTTTTGTGCCTGCGTTTCCGGCGCCACCGCAGCGCGCGCTTCTACAGTTTCGCCCGCCACGCTGATAGAGTGCGGCGAACGGCGCACCCGACTCGCAGTCCTATCAACAGGTATCCGCGCCGCAGTGAGGAAAGCATGAACATGCGCATCTGGCGTTTGGCAGGTGTCAGTCTCTTGGCCTTGAGCATCAGTGCTCAGGTGTTGGCCGACGACAACAATCAACAGCAGCAACAGCAGCAGCGTAACGAGCAGCAGCATCAACAGCAGCAACGTGGTTTCGAGATGCAGCGCCAGCAGCAAGAGAACCAGCGCGGCTTCAACGACAACCAGCAACGTCAGCAACAGCAAGAACGCCAGCAGCAGCAGCAGCAACAGCAACAGCAGCGCCAGCAGGAACAGGTGCAGCAACAGCGCCAGATTCAGCAGAACCAGCAAGAGCGCGCCAATCAGCAGCGCCAGCAGCAGGACCGCGAACGCAATCAGCAGCGTGACGATCAACGCCAGCAGCAGCAGCAGCAGCGCCAGCAGCAACAGGATCAGCAACGACGCCAGCAAGAGCAGCAGCAACAACAGCGTCAGTTGCAGGATCGCCAGGGCGGTTTGCCTATCCAGTCTCGGCCCGATGCGGTCGTGCAGACCCAAGAGCCCCGTCAAGGCTTTTACCGCGACCAGCCACAAGACAACCGCTGGCGCGGCGGCGATCACCGCCCCGACAATGGCAACTGGCAGGCCGGCCGCCCGGGCGGTCATGGCGACGGCTGGGGCTCAGGCCCGCGTTATCGCCCCGGCTACCAGATCGATCGCATGCCGGGCGGCTATTCCCGCGTGCCGTATCGCGGTGGTGATTATTTCTACTCAGGTGGTTACTGGTATCGCCCGCAGGGGCCGCGTTATGTCGTCGTCGAGCCGCCGCGGGGCGTTCGCGTCCGCTACCTGCCCGACTACGCTCAACAGGTCTGGCTTGGCAGCGGGCTGTTCTTCGTCGCCGCCGGCACTTATTACACCTACGAGCAGAGCACCCAGGAATACGTTGTCGCCGAGCCTCCACAAAACGTGGAGCCCGTGTATTCACCTCAGCAGCCACAACCCGTCCAGCAGGCAGCCAACCCCTACGACGTCGTCGCGTATCCGCCTAATGGCAAGCCTCAACAGGAAGTAGAACAGGACCGCTACGACTGCTACCGCTACGCCGTTCAGCAAAGCAATTTCGATCCGGCGGGCGCAGCCTATCAACCGGCACCGGAAGTACTGGGCGTATACCGCCAGGCCATGGCCAGCTGTTATGCGGGTCGCGGGTATAGCGTTCAACAGTGATGCGCCGGAGTAGCCTTGAAAACGCAAAGCCTTAGTGGGACCGGCTTCAGCCGGGAAGAGGCCGGGGTAGTCGCCATCAGGTTTCCGGTATGACGCCTGACGCATTCCCGGCTAAAGCCAGTCCCACTAAGCGCACGCACTGCCTTAGTAGGACCGGCTTCAGCCGGGAAGAGGCCGGAGTGTGCGCCTTCAGATGTGCGGTATGACGCTGACGCATTCCCGGCTAAAGCCAGTCCCACTAAGTGCACGCGGTGTATCAGTGGGACCGGCTTCAGCCGGGAAGAGGCCGGAGTGTGCGGCTTCAGATGTGCGGTATGACGCCTGACGCATTCCCGGCTAAAGCCAGTCCCACTAAGCGCACGCGGTGTATCAGTGGGACCGGCTTCAGCCGGG
This sequence comes from Pseudomonas sp., assembly GCF_036387035.1. GTDB lineage: Bacteria > Pseudomonadota > Gammaproteobacteria > Pseudomonadales > Pseudomonadaceae > Aquipseudomonas. The sequence continues at coordinate 9,045 of NZ_DASVUM010000150.1, forward strand.
AAGAGGCCGAGGTGTTCGCCATCAGATTTCCGGTATGACGCCTGACGCATTCCCGGCTAAAGCCAGTCCCTCTAAGCGCACGCGGTGTATCAGTGGGACCGGCTTCAGCCGGGAAGAGGCCGGGGTGTTCGCCATCAGATGTGCGGTATGACGCCTGACGCATTCCCGGCTAAAGCCGGTCCCACTAAGCGCACGCGGTGTATCAGTGGACCGGCTAAAGCCAGTCCCACTAAGTG
>NZ_DASVUM010000151.1:0-5663 GCF_036387035.1 Pseudomonas sp.
GGTCATGAGATTCATCAGCACCAGGTCGGCGGCCGGCCAGGCGTCCGGGTCACGCCAGGCACGCATGGCAATGTATTCAACTGTCCATGGCCCAATGCCCGGCATGGCCAGCAACTGCCCCCGCAGATCGCCGATGTCACCGTGGCGGACATCAAGGGACAGCTTGCCACTGGCCACCTCTGCCGCGAGGCGTTGCAAGGTGTCGACGCGTTTGCCGGGCATGCCAATTTTGTCCAGGTTCGCCTGCGCCAGTGCGGCAGGTGTCGGGAATCGCCAGGCCAGTTGTTCATGCAGGCCTGCGCTGACTTGAACCCCGGCGCGCTGCACGAGGCGACCGACAATCGTGGTCGCCCCCTTGACGCTGACCTGCTGCCCGACAATCGTGCGCACCGCCAACTCGAACCCGGAAAACGCGCCCGGCACGCGCAACCCAGGACGGCGCTGCACCAGCGACGCCAGCCATGGGTCCCGTGAGAGGGCTGTGTCAACGACCTCAGGGACGGCGTACAGGTCAAACATATGCGCGACCGGGACGATCAACTCATCGATGTACTGACTCACCTCCCCGTGGGCAGTCGCCAGAAGATGCTGCCCGCCCGGCGCCATTTCCACCGTCAAGGCCCCTTGGCTGCCCTTGAATTCGATGTTGCGCAGGTAAACGCCCTCAACCACCGCCTCAACGCCCACCGTCATTCGCGCCGCGAAGAAATCAAGCATGCGCTGCCAGTCGAACGGCGGATTGAAAGGGATCAGGCGCGAGGCGCAGGGAATGTCAGGTTGCAACATGAGTGAGGCCGAGGTCAGTCAGGGTCGGCTGACGCTAGCGTAATCGATGCAGAGGCACAACATTTCGGGCCATCAGCAGGGTGTACGCCGCACGAATGAGGTTGAGCACGCTGGCCTCTTCCCGGCTGAAGCCGGTCCCACAAGGGGATCGCGTCTATTCAGCGAGACGGGATCTGACCTCGACTGTGGGACCGGCTTTAGCCGGGAAAGCGTCGGGTGTCACGCCGCATGGATGAGGGTGAAACCACGGGCCTCTTCCCGGCAGAAGCCGGTCCCACAAGGGGATCGCGGGTATTCAGCGGGACGGGATCTGACCTCGACTGTGGCACCGGCTTTAGCCGGGAATGCGTCGGGTGTCACGCCGCATGGATGAGGGTGATCACGCTGGCCTCTTCCCGTCTGAAGCCGGTCCCACGAGGGATCGCGTGTATTCAGCGGGACGGGATCTGACCTCGACTGTGGGACCGGCTTTAGCCGGGAAAGCGTCAGGTGCCACACCGCAAGCATAAGTGCGAGCACGCTGGCCTCTTCCCGGCTGAAGCCGGTCCCACAAACGATCGCGTGTATTCAGCGGGACGGGATCTGGCCTCGACTGTAGGACCGGCTTTAGCGGGGAAAGCGTCAGGCGTCACGCTGCAAGGATGAGGTTGATCACGCTGGCCTCTTCCCGGCTGAAGCCGGTCCCACTAGGGGATCGCGTGTATTCAGCAGACCTGGATTTGACCTCGAGTGTAGGACCGGCTTTAGCCGGGAAAGCGTCAGGTGCCACACCGCAAGCATAAGTGCGAGCACGCTGGCCTCTTCCCGGCTGAAGCCGGTCCCGCAAGGGGACCGTGTGTATTCAGCGGGACGGGATGTGGTTAAAGCAGGACTGCAATGTCAGTGAGTGCATTTTCGTCAGCTCGGGCAGCCCACTGCGCCGCCATCAAGGTTCTGCTTGTAGTTTTCGTACTGGAGCGTGGCTTTGCCGTCGTTCCATTTGAGGGTGAGGACCAACACGGAATCGAAGTCTTCGGCGACCCAGTCGTTGACCAGCTTGACCTTCTCGCCTGACGCCTCTTCGGCGACTTTGTTGATCAGCTCTGGCAGATAGCCGTGTGACCAGGCAGTGTAGATGGTGGCGTCGTGGTATTTGTCGCGCATCAGCTCGTCGGCCAGATCGCCGGTGTCGTTGGCGGCGAAGTCAATGTTGACCGGAAGGCCGAGTTTGATCGCGCTGGGGCCGACGGTCATGAGCGGGCGAAGGTAACTATAGGAATGATCGTGCTCGCCCTCTTCCACATGACGACTCGGGTTCGCCGCAAAGATGAAGTCAGCTTTGCCAAACGTGTTGGGCAGCACCGTGGACAGGTCGATGGCGCGATTGAGCCCTTGGCAATTCAGCTGACCCAGGCCCGTTTCGGGCTTCTCGGCGTGACGCAGAAACACCAGCGTCTGGGTGCCGTTCTTGGCCTCGGCGTGCACACCCTTGCCCGCGGCGAACCAGAAAATAGCGGAAGCAATCAGCAGTGTCGGCAACAGAAAATAGGTCATGCGCTGCATCGCGCGGGACCAGAGGGAGGGGCTGGAAAGGCTCATATCGGCATGAATTCTGATGGCTCGTGATGGGCATGACGCCCGAAGCAACGTCCTTGTCAGCGTGCGGCTCGGTGGAGTATGGCGAGCGATTGTTTCCGTATAACGAAATAACGAATGCCGATGTGATCACTAAACGCTCGAGAGGTTGCACGCAAACCCCTGATTCTCGGTATTAAACGCCGAACGGTCACCGATAGATCCCTTGCTCGACGAGGCTTTTACAGCATCGGCCGTGCCATGCCGCGCTGTTGCCACAGGAACACCTGATCAACACAGTGCCCAATCCTGCACAGCGGCAACCCCTCCCTAGCCCCGCAAATTCATAGGTTTGAGCGTTAAAAGTGTGTGGCATAAAGCCTGCAATATTCCATTAAAGCAGACCGACTCGCTCGAACTGCGGATTTTGTCATAAGCAGCCGTGCGCAGCTTCCGCCCCTTCATTGGACACTTACCATGACCGCACTTTCCCGCCTGCCGACCTCTTTGAAACTTCTGGCCGGCGCTTTGGGCCTGACCCTGCATTCGCTGGCGCAGGCTGCCGAGGCCCCGCCCGCCGAAGTCCATCTGGATTACGCCTACTACTCGCCGGTCAGTCTGGTGCTCAAGCATTTTGGCTGGCTGGAGAAAGCACTGCCGCAATCGAAGGTGAGCTGGGTGTTCAGCCAGGGAAGTAACCGCTCCCTGGAATACCTGAACAGCGGCGGCGTCGACTTCGCCTCCTCCGCCAGTCTCTCAGCGGTGCTGGCGCGAGCCAATGGCAGCCCGATTAAATCCGTTTACGTTTACAGCCGCGCCGAATGGACAGCGCTGGTGGTGCGCAAGGACTCCACGTTACAGAGCGTCGCCGACCTCAAGGGCAAGAAAATCGCCGCCACCAAAGGCACCGACCCTTACTTGTTCACCCTGCGGGCGTTGCAGCAGGCCAAGCTGACCAAGGACGATGTCGAGCTGCTGCACCTGCAACACCCCGACGGCCGTATTGCGCTGGAGAAAGGCGATGTCGATGCCTGGGCCGGACTCGACCCGCACATGGCCGCGAGCGAAATTCAGGCCGGCTCGCGCTTGCTGTACCGCAACAAGGACTTCAACAGTTACGGCGTCGTCAGCGTGACAGAACGTTATGCCAAAGAGCACCCCGAAGCGATCAAAACAGTCCTCGCCGCGTACGAAAAGGCCCGGGAATGGTCGCTGAAAAATCCGGACGAGCTTGCGCAATTGCTCGCCAACGAGTCAGGCCTGCTGCTGGACGTCGCCAAGTTGCAGCTGACCCGCACGGACCTCAGTCGCCCTCGGCTGACCGATCAGGACATCACCGCGTCGAAGGCCGCCGCACCGATCCTGGTGTCCGAAGAGCTGGTGCGCAAAGGCACCCAGGTCGATCAGGTCATTGACCAATTGATCGACCCCACCTTCGGCAACGCCGTCGTCGCCACGCCATGAGCAACACGCGCGCTAGCGAAGCGACGGAGCGCAGGATCGATGGCAGTACCGGCTTCAGGGTGAATGTTCCGAAAACCGAGACGGTTGAGGCCTCACCGGCCCTGCCCCGAACGTTTGGAAAGTGGCGCACCCGCTTGAAGGGCCTGGCCGTGCCGGTGGCGATTCTACTGATCCTGGAAATCGCCGTACGCGCAGGCCTGGTGCAGTCTTACCAAATGCCGGCGCCGAGCGAGATCGCCTCGACGCTGACGGACCTGGCCGAGGGCGCGCTGTGGAAGCACATCGGCGCCAGTTTGATCCGGGTGCTTTCAGGCTTTGTCATCGGCGCGAGTCTGGCGCTGGTGTTCGCCGCATGGGTCGGGCTCAGCCGCGAGGCGGAAGCGTATCTGGAGCCGACCTTCGCCGGCCTACGCTCGATTCCGAGCCTGGCGTGGGTGCCTCTGTTGTTGCTGTGGCTAGGGATTGGCGAGACCTCAAAGGTGGTGCTGATTGCCATCGGTGCCTTTTTTCCGGTGTACCTGAACGACGTTGCGGCGCTTCGCAATATCGATCGCAAGCTGGTGGAGGTCGGGCAGATGTACCGCTTCAGTCAGCGGCAGATGATTGTCCATGTGTTCCTGCCCGCTGCGCTCCCCGGGCTGTTCACCGGCTTGCGCTCGGGCTTGAGTCTGGCCTGGATGTTTCTGGTGGCCGCGGAGTTGATCGCGGCCACCAAGGGGCTGGGTTATTTGCTCAGCGACGGGCGCGAAACTTCGCGTCCGGACATTGTGCTGGCGGCGATCATTGTGCTGGCGGTGTTGGGCAAGTTGACGGATGGGGTGTTGGCGATGCTCGAACGGAGATTCTTGTCGTGGCGAGATACGTTTAAAGGCTGATATCGAGATCAAGATCAAGATCAAGGGCGTCGGCCTAACGGCCTCTGGTTTCGCCTTCGGCGAGTTACTTGATAAAGCCCCAAGTAACCAAGGGCTTATGCTCTTGGCTTGGCCCGACTTCGTCGGGTTCCCTCACTCCGACGACGCTACGTTCAGCCTGCACCCAAGTCGCGATTGGCGGTGTTTGAACTATCTGGGTAGAAGATCAACAGCAATAGCAATAGCAACAGCAAAGGCCTGGGCCCAGATGATGATTTATCGTGCCCACGCTCCGCGTGGGCATGCAGAGCAGGACGCTCCGCGTCCATTCCCGGCTGAAGCCGGTCCCACGAGAGTACGCGGTGGCTGAGTGGGACCGGCTTCAGCCGGGAAGCTCCTGATCTGCTTTTGCTCTTCAAACACAAAGCGTGCAAACACCGCAAATCGCGACTTGGGTGCAGGCTGAACGGAGGTTTCGCGGAGTGGGTCGAGCCGCATGGATGCGGCGAGAGCGCCGTCAGGACATGGATGTCCGTTCGGCGCGGGCCCACGCAGCGAGACCGGAGTGAAGGAACCCGACGAAGTCGGGCCAAACCGGGAGCAAGCACCCTTGGTTACTTGGGGTGCTTTTCCAAGTAACTCGCCGAAGGCGAAACGCTCTGCCGTTAGGCAGAGGCTGTCGAAGCTGATCGTGCCCTCGCTCTGCGTGGACATGCAGAGCAGGACGCTCCGCGTCCATTCCCGGCTGAAGCCGGTCCCACAAGAGTACGCGGTGGGTTAGTGGGACCGGCTTTAGCCGGGAAGCTTTTGCTCTGCACTTGATCTGCTTGTGCTCTCCAGACACAAAACGTCCAAACACCACAAATCGCGACTTGGGTGCAGGCTGAACGCAGGTCTCGCGCAGTGGGCCGAGCGGCATGGATGCCGCGAGAGCCGCCCCCCGCCATGGATGGCGGATGGCGGCGGGCCCACGGAGCGGGACCGGAGTGAAGGAACCCGACGAAG
>NZ_DASVUM010000152.1:0-18941 GCF_036387035.1 Pseudomonas sp.
CGACGCCATGCTTGCTGACACACCGCGTTCATCGTGTTGCTGCCGCTGCGCGCCAGATCGCTGGACAAGCCACGCTGCTGCATCATCGACCGTGATCATTCCGCGCAAGTTACTTCTTGCGCAGAATCACGCTACCAATCGAGTACCCCGCGCCGAACGAGCTGAGCACGCCCAGCGCGCCGCTTGGCAGGTCATCTTGGTATTCATGAAACGCAATCACCGAGCCGGCGGAGCTGGTGTTGGCGTAGCGATCGAGGATCACCGGGGCTTCTTCAACCGTGGCATCACGACCGAGCAGTTTTTTCACGATCAGGTGGTTCATGCTCAGGTTGGCCTGATGCAGCCAGAACCGCTGGACGTCGTCGATGTTCAGCTGATTCTCGTCCAGGTGCGCAGCGACCAGCTCGGCGACCATCGGGCAGACGTCGCGGAACACCTTGCGGCCTTCCTGCACGAACAGTTTGTCCGCCTTGCCCTCACCCTCTTCCGCCGTGCGGTTAAGGAAGCCGAAGTTGTTGCGAATGTTATTGGAGAACGTTGTCAGCAGCCTGGTGCCGACGATGTCGAATTGATACGCAGAGGTGGCCAGGTCAGCGCGCTCAACCACCACCGCGGTCGCCGCATCGCCAAAGATGAAGTGGCTGTCGCGGTCGCGGAAATTGAGGTGAGCGGTGCAGATCTCGGGGCTGATGACCAGCAGCGCGCGGGCCTGGCCCAGCTTGACGCTGTTGCACGCCGTCTGGATGCCGAACGTAGCCGAGGAGCACGCCACGTTCATGTCAAAGCCGAAGCCCTGAATGCCCAGCGCGGCCTGGATTTCGATGGAAATCGCCGGGTAGGCGCGTTGCAGGTTCGAGCATGCGACGATCACGCCATCAATGTCGGCCGCGGTTTTGCCGGCGCGCTGCAGGGCCTGTTTGGCCGCCGCAACGCCCATCTCACAGAGAATCGACCATTCGTCATTTCCGCGCTCAGGCAGGCGCGGCTTCATGCGCTGCGGGTCAAGGATGCCGTCCTTGTCCATCACGAAACGGCTTTTGATGCCGCTGGCCTTTTCGATGAACGCGGCGTTGGATTCCGTCAGTGCCTGGACTTCCCCCGCTTCGATCGCGGCGGCATTTTCGGCGTTGAACTGGGCAACGTAGGTGTTGAAAGACTGCACCAGCTCATCGTTGGAAATACTGTTGGCGGGGGTAAAAAGCCCGGTGCCACTGATCACGACTTCGTACACGGTCGTTCCTCTTGAGGTAAAAGCAGCTCACTGACGGCAGCAGCTGAACAGCCAGCACATGCAGGGGTTCGGTCGATCTGGGACGAAGGTCCCAATACAGCGACCCGGCAACCCGCCTGGCGGACAATGGGTGTTTATGACGCTATGAAGTTTAGCCGCGAAGTTTGCCATAACGGCCGCCATTTCGCGCTATCAGCTAATCAACGGGACGGCAGGCCGAGGACATCACCCCTCAACCTGACTCCACTGCTTGCTCAAGCGTTTGTCCGAGATCGGCACCTTGGTCCCCAGCTGCTGCGCAAACAGCGACACTCGGTACTCCTCCAGCCACCAGCGATACACCACCAGCTCGGGGTCGCGCTTGCCTTCCTGAGCATGTTTGTCGGCGCGGGTCTGGTATTGCGCCCAAAGATTGCCCAGTTCGATGCTCCAGACCCGGTCCTTCTGCGCCTGACTGCCCAGCTTCTCAAGACGAATCTCGATGGCCTTGAGGTAACGCGGCAATTCCTTGAGCCACACCGCCGGCGTTTCGCGGACGAATCCGGGGTAAACCAGCTGGCTCAACTGACCTTTGATGTCATTCAGTGCCACGGCCTGGGCCAGATCAATCTTGCCCTTGAAGCGCTTTTGCAGGCCATGCCAGAGCTTGAGGATTTCCAGCGTCAGGCGGGCCAGCCGCTCGGCATGCTCGGTCAGCCCGCCGCGCTTGCGCTCGGCCAGCGAGAGCAAACCGGCGCCGTCTCGGGGCAAGGTCGCTTCGCCCTCGAGGATGCAGCTGTCGAGACTCGCCAGCAAAATGTCTTCGATCAGCGCATCGACCCGACCCAGATCGCGGTACAGCAGCGCCAGTTCGGTCTGTCCCGGCAACTTGCTGCGCAGGAACTTGGTCGGCTCGGCGAGTTGTTGCAACAACAGCCGCTGCAGGGCTCGACGGTGCTGATACTCGGCCTCGGCCTGGGTGGAGAAACGCCCTTCCTTGACCGCGCCACCCTCTTCCACCAGCGCCGGGTACACCGTCATCGACAGTCCGGCGATCTGCTGTTGAGTCTTCTCGGCCACGGCCGCAAAGCCTTTGGCCTCCACCGGCTGCTGGCCTTTGGCCGATTGCGGCACTGCCAATGCAGCCTGGCCCGCCTCGGCGAAGCGCGCGGTCAGCTCATCCAGATCCCGGCCTTCGCCGAGGAACTTGCCGTTGGCATCGACCACTTCAAGGTTCATTTTCAGGTGGCTTTCCACCTGCTGCGCCGCTTCGGCCCACGCTTCATCGGTCACCCGTACACCGGTCATGCGCAACAACTCACGACCCAGCGCCTGGGGCAACGAACCCTCGGCAAAGACCATCCGCTGCAACGCCGCTTTGACGAAGTCCGGCACCGGCACGAAATTCTTGCGCAGCGCCTTGGGCAGATTGCGCACCAACGCCACGCATTTGGTTTCCAGCAGCCCCGGCACCAGCCACTCCAGGCGCTCGGCCGGCAAGGACAGCAACAACGGCGCCGGAACCCGCAGGGTCACGCCATCGCGGGGGTGGTTCGGTTCGAAATGATACGTCAACGGCAGGGTCAGTTCGCCCAGGCGCAGGGTGTCCGGGTACTGATTGGCCGTGACTTCGCTGGCCTCACGGGCGAGCACATCTTCCTCGCGCATGATCAGCAGCTGCGGGTTCTTCTGGCTTTCCATCCGGTACCAGGCGTCGAACGTGGCGGTCTGGTGGATCTCCGCCGGCAAGCGTTCGTCGTAATAGCGGTACAGGGTTTCTTCGTCCGCCAGAATGTCGCGGCGACGGGCTTTGGCCTCCAGTTCGTCGAGCTGCTCCAGCAGTAGGGTATTGGCCGCCAGGCATTTGGCCCGGGATTGAATCTCACCGCGCACCAACCCTTCGCGGATGAAGAACTCGCGGGACACCACCGGATCGATCGGCCCGAAATGCACCGGCCGGCGCCCCACGACGATGAGCCCGAACAAGGTGATCTGCTCGAAGGCCACCACCTGACCGCGCTTCTTTTCCCAATGCGGTTCGAAATGGTTCTTCTTGATCAAATGCCCGGCCAGGGGTTCGATCCAGTCCGGTTCGATCTTCGCCACCATGCGCGCGTAGAGCTTGGTGGTTTCGACCAACTCGGCGGCCATGATCCATTGCGGGCGCTTGCGGCCCAACCCCGAAGACGGATGCACCCAGAAACGCCGCTGACGCGCGCCCATGTAATCGCCGTCTTCGGTCTTCTGGCCGATCTGGCTGAGCAAGCCGGACAACACTGCCTTGTGGAATTTCGGGAAATCAGCCGGCTCTTTGTTGACGGTCAATTGCAGGTCGCGGCAGATGAGGCTCAACTGACGATGAGAGTCACGCCATTCCCGCAGCCGCAGGTAATTGAGGAAATTGCGTCGGCACCAGTTACGCAGCGGACTGGCGGTCAGTGCCTGGCGCTGTTCTTCGAAGCCGCGCCACAGGTTGACGAGCCCGGCAAAGTCGGAGTCCTGGTCTTTCCACTGCGCGTGAGCCTGGTCGGCGGCCTGCTGACGCTCCGGCGGACGCTCGCGGGGGTCCTGAATCGACATTGCACTGGCGACAATCAACACTTCCTGCAAGCTGCCTTGCTTGGCGGCCTCCAGCAACATGCGACCCATCCGCGGGTCCACCGGCAGGCGCGCCAATTGGCGACCCATGGGCGTCAGGTTGTTCTCGCGGTCAACTGCCGACAGCTCTTGCAACAGGTTGAAGCCGTCGCTGATCGCTTTGCCGTCCGGCGGCTCGATGAACGGGAAATCGGTGATCTGACCCAGTCGCAGGTGCAGCATCTGCAGAATCACCGCCGCAAGGTTGGTGCGCAGGATTTCCGGATCGGTGAACTCAGGCCGCGAGAGAAAATCCTCTTCGCTGTAAAGACGCACGCACAGGCCCGGCTCGACACGACCGCAGCGGCCCTTGCGCTGGTTGGCGCTGGCCTGGGAAATGGCTTCGATGGGCAGACGCTGCACTTTGGCGCGGTAGCTGTAACGGCTGATGCGCGCGGTGCCGGTGTCGATGACGTAGCGAATGCCCGGCACGGTCAGCGAGGTCTCGGCGACGTTGGTCGCCAGCACGACACGACGGCCGGGGTGTGACTGGAAGATTCGCTGCTGTTCGGCCGGCGACAGGCGCGCGTAAAGCGGCAGGATTTCAGTGTGCTTTAACTGAGCCTTGCGCAGCATCTCGGCGGCGTCACGGATTTCCCGCTCGCCGGGCAGAAACACCAGCACATCGCCGGGCGACTTGCGCTCGCTGCGTTCGAAGGCGGCCAGTTCGTCCAGCGTGGCCAGAATCGCCTGATCCACGGTCAGGTCTTCCTCGATGCTGTTGCCCTCTTCGTCCTGCTGGGCGGTCATCGGCCGATACCAGGTCTCCACCGGGAAGGTGCGGCCCGAGACTTCGATCACCGGCGCCTTGTCGAAATGCTCCGAAAAACGCTCAAGGTCGATGGTGGCCGACGTGATGATGACTTTGAGGTCCGGGCGGCGCGGCAGCAGGGTCTTCAGATAGCCGAGGAGGAAGTCGATGTTCAGGCTGCGTTCGTGGGCTTCGTCGACGATGATCGTGTCGTAGCGCTCAAGGAAACGGTCGTGCTGGGTTTCGGCGAGCAGAATGCCGTCGGTCATCAGCTTGATCAGGGTGTTTTCGTCGCTCTGGTCTTCGAAGCGCACCTGATAACCCACCAGACCGCCCAACGGCGTGCCGATTTCCTCGGCGACCCGGCTGCCGACGCTGCGCGCCGCAATACGACGCGGCTGGGTGTGGCCGATCAGGCCGTGCTGGCCACGACCAATTTCCAGACAGATTTTCGGCAGCTGAGTGGTTTTGCCCGAGCCGGTTTCGCCGGCGATGATCAAGACCTGATGTTCGAGCAGCGCCTTTTTGATCTCGTCACGCTTGGCTGCGATGGGCAGGTTCTCGTCGTAACGCATGGTCGGCACGCTTTGCGCGCGACTCACCACCCGCGCGCAGGAGGCCTGCGCACGCTCGACCCACTGCGCCAGCTTCGTCTCATCCGGTTTCTTGCGCAGCTCATGCAATTGCCGACGCAGGCGATGACGATCGCTGATCATCGCCTGGTCGAGGTTTTTGAAGAGTGGGTCGATGGAGGTCGAATCGTTGGTCATCAGGGCGCGGAATCTTTCTGTCTGAATGCAGGGCGCGGATTGTCGCAGATTTGCCGCGGCGGATGCAGGTCTGTGGCCCAAAGGCATTCACGGGCAGGGAGTGAGTCCTCACGAGCAATGTGAAGCGCCACCCCGGTCGCTCGCAAGAGGTCGGTGACGGCTTCCACATCGAGGGTGTAGGCAAAAAAATTAATGGCGGTCATGCGGGCCTCTTCCCGGCTAAAGCCGGTCCCACTACGAGCAGCGCGTTCATTCAGTAAAATATGTGGCGATCACACCGGCCTCTTCCCGGCTAAAGCCAGTCCTACAGGGGGTGCGCAAAAGCTCTGTGGGACCGGCTTTAGCCGGGAAGCTTGTGATCTGCTTTTGATCTTCAACGCAAAAGGCTCAAACACCACAAATCGCGACTTTGGTGCAGGCTGAACGCAGGTCTCGCGCGGTGGCGCCGACCACGCTTGCGGGGTCTATGGGTGTGACGGCTGCCTTACGCCGGCTTTTTCAGCGCCAGCTTTTTCAGCTCTTCGTCACGCAATTCGCGGCGCAGGATCTTGCCGACGTTCGTGGTCGGCAGCGCGTCGCGGAACTCCACGCTGCGCGGCACTTTATAGGCGGTGACGTTGGCGCGCATGTGCTCCATGACCTGATCCTTGCTCAGGGTCGTCCCCGGCCTGCACACCACGAAAAGCTTGATCGCCTCGCCGGATTTCTCGTCCGGGATGCCGATGGCCGCGCACTGCAAGACGCCCGGCAGGGTCGCCAACACGTCTTCCAACTCATTGGGGTACACGTTGAAGCCGGAGACCAGGATCATGTCCTTCTTGCGGTCGACAATGCGCATGTAGCCGTCGGGCTGGATGACCGCGATGTCGCCGGTCTTCAACCAGCCGTCGGCGTCCAGCATCTCGTCGGTGGCGTCCTGACGTTGCCAGTAGCCCTTCATGACTTGCGGGCCTTTAATGCAGAGCTCGCCGACTTCACCCAACGCCAGTTCTTCGCCAGCGTCGTTGATGACCTTGCACAGGGTCGAGGGCACGGGAATGCCGATGGTGCCCATCTGGATCTTCTGAAAAGGATTCACCGACGCCACCGGACTGGTCTCGGTCATGCCGTAACCTTCGCAGATCGAGCAGCCGGTTACTTCTTTCCAGCGCTCGGCCGCCGCGGTTTGCAGCGCCATACCGCCCGAAAGGGTGAGTTTGAGCGAGGAAAAATCCAGGTTGCGGAAGTCGGCGTTATTGCAAAGCGCCACAAACAGCGTGTTAAGCCCGACGAAGCCGGAAAACTTCCATTTCGACAGTTCTTTGACCATCGCCGAGAGGTCGCGCGGGTTGCTGATCAGTACGTTGTGGTTGCCGCTCAACATCATCGCCATGCAGTGATAGGTAAACGCATAGATGTGGTACAGCGGCAACGGTGTGATGAGGATCTCGGTGCCTTCATTGAGGTTGGAGGCCATCAACGCCCGGCATTGCAGCATGTTCGCGATCAGGTTGCGGTGAGTGAGCATCGCCCCTTTGGCCACGCCCGTGGTGCCACCGGTGTACTGCAGCACCGCGACATCGTCGCCGTTGGGCGAAGCATCCTGCACCGGCTGGCCGTGACCCTTGGCCAGCACGTCGTTGAACCTGACCGCCTTGGGCAGATGAAACGGCGGGACCATTTTTTTCACGTACTTGATGACGCTGTTGACCAGCAGACGCTTGAGCGGTGGCAACAGATCGGCGACTTCGGTGACGATGATGTGCTTGATGCCGGTCTTGGGCACGACCTTCTCGGCCAGATGCGCCATGTTCGCCAGGCAGACCAGCGCCTTGGCGCCAGAGTCGTTGAATTGATGTTCCATTTCCCGCGCGGTGTACAGCGGGTTGGTATTGACCACGATGAGCCCGGCACGGATGGCGCCGAATACCGCGACCGGGTACTGCAACACGTTGGGCAACTGCACGGCGATGCGGTCGCCGGGTTGCAGGTCGGTGTGCTGTTGCAAGTACGCTGCGAAGGCACCGGACAGTGCGTACATTTCGCCGTAGGTGAGGGTTTTGCCCAGGTTGCTGAACGCAGGTTTGGTGGCGAAACGCTCGCAAGACTGTTTCAATACGGCCTGTACGTTCGGATACTGATCCGGATCGATATCGGCAGCGATACCTGTCGGATATTTATCCTTCCAGAAGTTTTCGAGCATGGAAGCCGACTCCTCAGCGACAGCGTTTCTACACACCGCTTAATGCGATGATTTCTTGTGTTTGGAATGATGTAGTCACCGCTTTTTGCAGGCCTTTGGCACAAAAAGCGGGGCGAGCGTATCAGCTTTGCCAAGAGCCGCCTAGAGCCAAAAGCGGGCTTCCCGGTCACGTAATTGACTCATGAATATACAACGGTCACGTTTAGAGCAATGAACCTAAATGTCGGATTTTTCCCACATGGAGGCTCACGCTTTCGTGCCCGCAAGAATTAACTTGTGCAGCTCCGAGCAAAAAAAACGGCGTGATCATCACGCCGTTTTTTTAGGTTAAAGCCTGGTGGGCGAGAGCACCGCGTCAGGCGATGTCCCTCAGCTCGCGCCGAAGGATTTTGCCCACCGGCGTCATTGGCAATGACTCACGCAACACGATCTGCTTGGGAATCTTGTAGCCGGTGAAGTTCTCCTTGCAGTATGCCTTCAGCTCCTCGCTGGTCAGCGACGCATCTCTCGGCACCACGAACAGCTTCACAGCTTCGCCCGAACGGTCGTCGGGAACGCCGATCACTGCACAGTTCGCCACTTTCGGGTGCCGCGAGACCACGTCCTCAATCTCATTCGGGTAGACATTGAAGCCCGAGACGATGATCAAGTCCTTCTTGCGATCCACGATGCGGATGAACCCGTCCGGGTCGATCACCGCAATGTCCCCCGTTTTCAGCCAGCCCTCGCAGTCCAGTACTTCGGCAGTGGCATCCGGTTTGTTCCAGTAACCGAGCATGATCTGCGGGCCCTTGAGGCACAGCTCGCCGCGCTCACCCACCGGCATCTCGACCCCGTCGTCGCTGATCACTTTCGCCGTGGTGCCCGGCACCGGCATGCCCACCGTGCCCAACCTGGACTGATTGCCATAAGGATTGGCCGTGGCAACGGGAGATGTCTCGGTCAGGCCGTAGCCTTCGACGATCGGGCAGCCGGTCAGCTGCAGCCAGCGTTCGGCGGTGGCCTTGACCAGCGCGGTGCCGCCGGAGTTGGTCAGGCGCAGGGTGGAGAAATCCAGGTGCTTGAAGTCGGGATGGTCCATCAGCGCGACGAACAGCGTGTTGAGGCCCAGCATCGCGGAGAACTTCCACTTTTTCAGCTCTTTGATGAAGCCGCCGATGTCCCGCGGGTTGGTGATCAGCAGGTTGTGATTGCCGCTGACCATCATGCACATGCAATTACAGGTGAACGCATAGATATGATAAAGCGGCAGCGGCGCCACCATGATCTCGCTGCCCTGCTTGAAGATCGGCAGCCCGTCGGGCCCATGCTGCAGCATGCAGGCATAGACCTGCTGCATGTTGGCGACCAGATTGCCGTGGGTCAGCATTGCCCCCTTCGGCGAGCCGGTGGTGCCACCGGTGTACTGCAACACGGCGACGTCATCCAGCGCCAACGGCACGTGTTGCAACTTCTCCCCTCTGCCCCGCTTGAGCACGCTCTTGAACGAAACCGCCTGCGGCAGGTGGTACGCGGGCACCAGCTTCTTGACCTTGTCGACCACCGTATTGATCAGCCAGCCTTTGGCCGCCGACTGCATGTCGCCCATCTTCACTTCGATGAGGTATTCAATGTCGGTGTCCGGCAGCACTTCCTGCACGTTTTTCCCGAAGACATTGAGGTACACAAGCGCGCGCGCACCGGAATCCTTGAACTGGTGACGCATTTCGCGGGCGGTGTACAGCGGGTTGGTGTTGACGACGATAAGGCCGGCGCGCATGGCACCGAACACGGCAATGGGGTACTGGATCAGGTTGGGCATCTGCACGGCGATGCGGTCACCGGGCGAAAGATCCGTCTGCTGTTGCAGGTAGCCGGCGAAGGCGGCCGATTGGTGCTCGATCTCTGCATAGGTCAGGGTGACACCCATGTTGCTGTATGCCGGCCGATCGGCGTACTGGCGGCAACTGCGCTCGAACACTTCGACCACGGATTGATACGCCTGAAGGTCCACCTCAGAAAGAACGCCAGCGGGGCGCTTGTCGTTCCAGAAGTCAGGTTGCATGTTGTTTTTATCCTCTTACCTGAGTGTGCTGGCCCGGTGGTTTTTAAACGGGCGTTTGCCGGACGTTAGCAGCTATGGCATAGAAGGCAAATACTCCTGGGCACGTCATCAATGCTGTGAATCTTGCGGGTGACCAGCCTGCCATCTGGCGACCGCTATACACTCAAGCGAAACGCTCCACCGCTTTTTTTGAGACAACTTTTTACAAGACCAGGGAAACGCGATGGAACACGAAGTTTTTTGGCTGGACGCTCAAGATCACGCTCGCCTCTACGTCCATGAATGGAGGCCAAGGGGGAACGCCCGGGCGGTGGTCCTGCTTTCCCACGGGATGGCGGAACACGGCGGGCGCTATCACAGACTGGGCAAGGCACTGGTGCAGGCGGGATTCGCCGCCTATGCCCCGGATCAGCGCGGCCATGGGCATTCCGCCTCGTATGGCACCCGGGGTCACTTCGCTGATCGGGACGGCTGGAATAAAGTGGTCGGCGACCTGGCCACTGTGAAAGCATCGATTGCGGTGCGGCACCCCGGGGTGCCGGTGTTTCTGCTGGGTCACAGCATGGGCAGCTACATCGCTCAGGCGTACTTGCTGCACCACAGTGCCAGCCTGCAGGGCGCGATTCTCAGCGGCTCCAATTACCATCCGGTGACCTTCTATCGCTCGGCGGCGCTGGTCGCCCGCATCGAACGCTGGCGGCAAGGCCCAACAGGGCGCAGCGCGCTGATAGAACACCTGTCGTTCGGCTCGTTCAACAAGCGCTTCAAGCCTGTGCGCACCGGTTTTGACTGGCTCAACCGGGATCCGGCCGAGGTCGACGCGTACGGCAACGACCCGCTGTGCGGCTTTCGCTGCACCAATCAATTATGGCTGGACCTGCTTGGCGGGCTGCAGCAGATCAGCAAGCGTTCGAACCTGGCGCAGATCGATCCGCGCCTGCCGATGCTGATTATTGGCGGTGAATGTGATCCGGTGAGCGATGGCAAGCGTCTCACGCATCTGGCTGACGCGCTGAGCGGCACCGACCACCCGTTTGTTACGCTGAAGGTCTATCCGCAGGCGCGCCACGAAATCTTCCACGAGATCAATCGTGATGAAGTCACCGGTGATCTGCTCGCCTGGCTTGAGCAGGCGCTGGCGCAGCCAAGACCGCGCCGCAGCGAATGACGCCAGTGATTCATCTTTCCCAAACGTCACAGGACACCCCATGACCCAAGTCACCAACACGCCGTACGAAGCCCTTGAAGTCGGCCAGACCGCCAGCTACAGCAAGACGGTCGAAGAGCGTCATATCCAGCTGTTTGCCGAGATGTCCGGCGACCGCAACCCGGTGCACCTGGACGCCGAATTCGCCGCCAAGAGCATGTTCAAGGATCGCATCGCCCACGGCATGTTCAGCGGCGCCTTGATCAGCGCGGCGGTGGCCTGTGAACTGCCTGGCCCGGGCACGATTTACCTCGGCCAGCAGATGACGTTTCAGAAGCCGGTGAAGATTGGCGACACCTTGACCGTGCGCCTGGAAATCCTCGAGAAACTGCCGAAATTCCGCGTGCGCATCGCCACGCGCGTGTTCAACCAGAACGACGAACTGGTGGTGGACGGCGAAGCCGAGATCCTTGCGCCACGCAAGCTGCAGACAGTGAGCCTGGCCGAGCTGCCGCCCATTACTGTGGGCTGAGAACCAGGCAACTGCGCCATACACCGATCCGTAGGAGCCGGCTTGCTGGCGAATGCGTTGATTCAGACGCTGCTTCGCGGAATGCCTCACAGGGTTCGCCAGCAAGCCGGCTCCCACGGAATGAGTTCGGGCTGCAGCAATTGGCACGCAAAAAAAAGGGCAACCGAAGTTGCCCAAAATGCCTTGCGTGCTCATTTTATGAAGACTCAGCGTCTGCCGCGCCGGGTTGAGTCTTTCGAGATAAACAGTCCGACCCCCGAGTAAATAACCGTCATCAGCCCGACCGCCATGACGCCGGCGATCACTGCGTGGTCGAGAAACATGCGCGTGCCCTCCGCCTGAGCCTGTTTGATGGGCCCAGCGTAACCAGAGGGACGGCGTGGGAATTTGACTCAGATCAATGCCGGCGGGGATCGCGAAAGGCGGCCGGCAGATACAGACGAACGGCGAGCGGGATTAGCGTTTTTTCGGTTTGCTCTTGGCTTTCTTCTTGCCCTTGCCCAGCGGCATGGCCTGCTCGAACGCATTACGCACTTCGTTCAGTCGTTTGTCATTGAGGTCGTGAACACGCTTGGCGCGTTCGGCGCTCAGGTCTACCAGTTTTTCGTCATTGCTCATGGCGTACCGCTCGTGAATACCCGTTGCCGCCAATAATGCGCAATCGAGGCGACGCTGACCAGCGCCTCAGACTTTGAGGTCAACCCACAAGCCCTGACGTGGCTCGTCATCAATAATCGGCACCACCGGCACGGTGTCGTCGGCATTGAGAAAATCGCCGGGAATGGCCGGACCTTCTTCGAGATCGGGATGGCGGTCAGCCACACGCCGGTCGCTTCGGCGGCGTTGATGGCGTCGTTGTTCTTCGCGCAGGAGCACTTCGGCCTGCTCGCGGTCACGTTCGCCCATGTCGATGTTGGTTTCGCTCGAACTCTTTTGAATCGGCGTAACCGGCGGGATGTCCGGGGTGGGTTTGACCGGGTCCAGCTGCGAAGTCACGGGGGCCGCGCTCAGTGGGATCAGCGGTGGCAGCATGGTAATGGTCTCCTGTTATCAAGCTGTCGGCTGCCGTTTCGTCGACTTGAGCCGATTCAAGCGCGAGTTTCGACTATGTTTCTGGCAGCAAGTGCCCGCTTCAGGCACGCCGGCCATTATATCCGGGGGTTTTTACAATGTGGCTTTGGCCTGGGCGCCTTGTTCCGTTAACATAGTCGGCTTTTTCAGGGCGGGAGTCAGGCAGCATGGCGCAGCAGTATCAACCGGGGCAACGCTGGATTAGCGACAGCGAAGCCGAGCTGGGCTTGGGCACCGTTCTGGCACAGGACGGCCGCTTGTTGACCGTGCTTTATCCGGCCACGGGCGACACGCGCCAATATGCCTTGCGCAATGCGCCGTTGACGCGGGTGCGCTTCTCGCCGGGTGACACCATCACCCACTTCGAAAACTGGAAGATGACCGTCCGTGAAGTCGACGACGTCGACGGCTTGCTGGTGTATCACGGCCTCAATGCGCAAAACCAGCCCGTGACCCTGCCGGAAACCCAGCTGTCGAACTTCATTCAGTTCCGCCTGGCCACCGATCGCCTGTTTGCCGGGCAGATCGACCCCCTGCCGTGGTTCTCGCTGCGTTATCACACCCTCGAACACACCAGCCGCCAGCTGCAATCCTCGCTGTGGGGCCTGGGCGGTGTGCGCGCGCAACCGATCGCGCACCAGCTGCACATCGCCCGTGAAGTCGCTGACCGTATCGCGCCGCGCGTTCTGCTGGCGGACGAAGTGGGGCTGGGTAAGACCATCGAAGCCGGTCTGGTCATCCACCGCCAGTTGCTTTCAGGCCGTGCCAACCGCGTACTGATCCTGGTGCCAGAAAACCTGCAGCACCAGTGGCTGGTCGAAATGCGCCGCCGCTTCAACCTGCAGGTCGCGCTGTTCGACGCCGAGCGCTTCATCGAGAGCGATGCCAGCAACCCGTTCGAAGACACGCAACTGGCGCTGGTTTCGCTGGAATGGCTGGTCGAAGACGAGAAGGCCCAGGACGCGTTGTTCGCGGCGGGCTGGGACATGCTGGTCGTCGACGAGGCTCACCACCTGGTCTGGCACGAAGAAAAGGCCAGTCGCGAATACTCGCTGGTCGAGCAGCTGGCCGAAGTGATTCCCGGCGTGCTGCTGCTGACAGCAACCCCCGAGCAGCTCGGTCAGGACAGCCACTTCGCCCGTTTGCGCCTGCTGGATCCGAACCGTTTTCATGACCTGCACGCGTTCCGCGCCGAGAGCGAAAACTATCGCCCGGTGGCCGAGGCCGTTCAGGAGCTGCTGGACAAGGGCACGCTTTCGCCCAAGGCCAACGAGACCATCCGCAGCTTCCTCGGCGCCGAAGCCGAAGCGCTGCTGACCGCTGTTGCCGCTGGCGACACCGAAGCCAGTGCGCGCCTGATTCGCGAACTGCTCGACCGTCACGGCACCGGCCGCGTGCTGTTCCGCAACACCCGCGCCGCTGTGCAAGGGTTCCCGGAGCGCAAACTGCACCCGTATCCCCTGCCCTGCCCGTCCGAATACCTCGAACTGCCGATTGGCGAACACGCTGACCTGTACCCGGAAGTCAGCTTCCAGGCCCAGGGCGACAGCAGCGAAGAAGAACGCTGGTGGCGCTTCGATCCGCGCGTTGACTGGCTGATCGACACACTGAAAATGCTCAAGCGCGTGAAGGTGCTGGTCATCTGCGCCCACGCCGAAACCGCAATGGACCTGGAAGACGCCCTGCGCGTGCGTTCCGGTATCCCGGCGACGGTCTTCCACGAAGGCATGAACATCCTCGAGCGTGACCGCGCGGCAGCGTACTTCGCTGACGAAGAGTTCGGCGCGCAAGTGCTGATCTGTTCGGAAATCGGCAGCGAAGGCCGCAACTTCCAGTTTTCTCACCATCTGGTGCTGTTCGATCTGCCCGCGCACCCGGACCTGCTGGAGCAGCGTATCGGGCGCCTGGACCGGATCGGCCAGAAACACATCATCGAGCTGCACGTGCCGTACCTGGAAACAAGCCCGCAAGAGCGGCTGTTCCAGTGGTATCACGAGGCGCTCAATGCCTTCCTAAATACCTGCCCGACCGGCAACGCGCTGCAGCATACGTTTGGCCCGCGCCTGTTGCCGCAGCTGGAAGGCGGTGACGAGGACGACTGGCAGGCCCTGGTGACCGAGGCACGCAACGAGCGCATCCGCCTCGAAAGCGAACTGCACACCGGCCGCGACCGCCTGCTGGAGCTCAATTCCGGCGGTGCAGGTGAAGGCGAGGCGCTGGTGGAAGCCATCCTCGAACAGGACGATCAATTCGCCCTGCCGATCTACATGGAGACTCTGTTCGACGCGTTCGGCATCGACAGCGAAGACCATTCAGAGAACGCACTGATCCTGCGGCCGAGCGAGAAAATGCTCGACGCCAGCTTCCCGTTGGGCGACGACGAAGGCGTGACCATCACCTACGACCGCAATCAGGCGCTGGCCCGCGAGGACATGCAGTTCATCACCTGGGAACACCCCATGGTGCAGGGCGGCATGGACCTGGTGCTGTCAGGCTCGATGGGCAACACCGCCGTGGCATTGATCAAGAACAAGGCGCTGAAACCCGGCACCGTGTTGCTGGAATTGCTCTACGTCAGTGAAGTGGTTGCGCCGCGCTCGCTGCAACTGGGCCGCTACCTGCCGCCCGCCGCACTGCGCTGCCTGCTGGACGGCAACGGCAACGACCTGTCGGGGCGCGTGTCCTTCACCACCCTGAACGATCAGCTGGAAAGCGTGCCACGAGCCAGCGCCAACAAGTTCATTCAGGCCCAACGCGACGTGCTCAACCCGCAGATCAACGCCGCTGAGGCCAAGATCGCGCCCAAGCACGCTGAGCGAGTGGCCGAGGCGCAGCGACGCCTGGCGGCAGACACAGAAGAAGAGCTGGCGCGTTTGACCGCGTTGCAAGCCGTCAATCCGACGGTCCGCGACAGCGAACTGACTGCGTTGCGCGAACAACGTGAGCAAGGCCTGGCCATGCTGGAAAAAGCCGCCCTGCGCCTGGAAGCCATTCGGGTGCTGGTCGCGGGGTAAACGGGTTCGCCGCGTCCTGCGGCGAACACCCAACCTGTAGGAGCGCGGCTTGTCCCGCGATCTTGTGCGAAGCACAAGCCAAACCCTACATGGCGTTCGGTGTGTCAAGCACACCGAACGTGCGGTGTAGGCGAACGGTTTCCGGTTGATCGCAGGACAAGCCACGCTGCTACAGGCCACTCGACCGGGCATCACGCCACCGACGGCTTCACCCCCTGCCCCATCGGCTCGTCCGCCACCATCCCCTCGCGCATCCGCTGCGCATCGGCGCTGAAACACGTCGACGCTTTCACCAGAAATACCAGCGCAAAAAACAACGCCACGGGTATCAGGTACATCGCATCGTGCAGCCCCACCGCCTTGAACGGCTCGGTCATCTGCTCGACCTGCGCGGCGTACATCGCCGAGTGAGCGAAATGGTCCGACAGCAGCCCCACCACCACCGGCCCCAGGCCGCCGCCCAGCAAATACAGCCCGGCAAAAAACAAGGCCATGGCCGTGGCGCGCAAGCGCGGCTGCACGACGTCCTGGATCGCGGTGTAAACGCAGGTGTAGAAGTTATAGGAGAACAGCCAGCCAAGACTGAAGACGCCGATGAACACACCGATCTCGATGCGCCCGGCGTGCAGCGCATAGCCGGTGCACAGTGTTGCGACCACCATGCTCACGGCGGCAAACATCAAGCGGCCGTTGCTCCAGCGTTGATGGAGCTTGTCCGCGACCCAGCCGCCGACCGTCAGCCCGACGAGCCCGGTCACGCCGACGATCATGCCGGTGGCCATCGCGGCCTCCTGCAAGGGCAGTAAAAAGTAACGCTGCAGCATCGGCACCATGAACGAATTGCACGCGTACGTGGCGAAGTTGAACGCAAGGCCGGCGAGCACCAGCCAGCGAAACGTAGGGATCGACAGCACTCGGCGGATCGGTCGGTCGATTTTCTCCTGGGAAATGGCCACGCTTTCAGCAGCGCCCCGGGCCGGCTCGCGAATGAAGAACATGAACACCGCCAGCACCAGCCCAGGCACCGCGGCGATGAAGAACGGCGCCCGCCAACTGCCGAACGCCTGCACCATCGCACCGATGGTGAAAAACGCCAGCAGCAGGCCAAGGGGCAAACCAAGCATGAAGATGCCCATGGCACGGGCGCGGCGGTGAGCCGGGAACAGATCGCCGATCAAGGAGTTGGCCGCTGGGGCGTAACTGGCCTCGCCAATCCCCACGCCCATGCGCACCAGCAAAAACGCCCAGAAATTGCCGACCAGACCATTTACCGCCGTCAGGCCGCTCCACACCGCCAGGCCCCAGCCCATCAACTTGCGCCGCGAGCCGTTGTCAGCCATGCGACCCAATGGCAGTCCGGCGACTGCGTAAACCAGGGTGAAGGCGGTACCGATGATGCCGAGCTGGAAATCGCTCAGCAGCCATTCCTTGCGAATGGGCTCAATGATGATCGCAGGGATGGTACGGTCGAAGAAATTGAACAGGTTGGCGAGAAAAAGCAGAAACAGAACGCGCCAGGCGTTGGCTGCCTGAGTCGAATGGCCCATGAGTCGATCTCTTTCTTGTTATAGGAGGCTGTCCCGGTTAACCGCCCCCGGCTTGCCTGAAATCTAGTCACCCCTTCGCCTGCTGTCTGTGACCATTCGCTGCGCTGATACCACCCCATTGAAGTCCCGCCGAACCCTGCGCGGCTTTCCCGTTCAGTCACCGCAGGCGGAACAGGTTCGGGTGACATTCCGCTACCGGCGACACACCCGAAGTTACCGCCCTACCCACTTCGCCATCATCAGGCGCACCATACTCGAGCGTTAAATCCTGTCACGCCCTTTCCTGGATCAGCACCCAGGGCGCGACTACGACAGCCCATAACGGCGGGTCCCGCTCAAAAAGGTCCAGAGCCTTTGATTCAGAGACCTTGCCAACCTCGGCACTGTTGAGCCATGCGGCTACTTGCGCCTTGCTGTTCTCGGCAAACGCCTGCGCCACCGCAATCAAATCCTGCGAGGGCTCGACCCACAACAGGGCACCCTTCGCAAAAAATGGTTGCAATTCTTTCCACGTAATCGGCGCCGTCTCGCCGAGCAGTTTGGCATAGAGGGTGCTAGGTTCTTGCGTCATGGGTTTTCACCGTATTGGAAATCGGCGCAATGATAGCGCCGCCTTCCGTACCGACAAACCCGGATTCAAGTGATTGATTGCAGGGAAGTTCGCGCAGCCAGGCTGTTCGTCGCCTCAAGGACAAAACAGCCGGCTTGATTGTGTATCTTTGTGTCGATTAAGCGACATCCACAGGCTTTATCCCCCGCAGCCCGCTATTCAAGCGTTCGACCGGCGCTCTAAACTGTTCCGGTACAGTTGCTGGGGGTGTGGCCTGGAGATTCAGTCCGGTCCTGCAGCTTCGGCCGTCAGGATTATAAAAACTACAACGCAAGAGTGGAGCATCATGACTAAGGGTATTAATCAGATTTCCAAGCTGTTTGCCGCACTGGTTCTGGCGGGGGTGGCCAGCCATTCGTTCGCAGCTGACACAATCAAGATCGGCATCGCCGGCCCGAAAACCGGTGCTGTGGCCCAATACGGCGACATGCAGTTCAGCGGCGCCAAAATGGCGATCGATCAGATCAACGCCAAAGGCGGCGTAGACGGCAAGAAACTCGAAGCCGTCGAATACGACGATGCCTGTGATCCGAAACAAGCGGTCGCCATCGCCAACAAAGTGGTCAACGACGGCGTCAAGTTTGTGGTCGGTCACCTGTGCTCCAGCTCCACTCAGCCTGCTTCGGACATCTACGAAGACGAAGGCATCATCATGGTGACCCCGGCGGCCACAAGCCCGGAAATCACCGCCCGTGGTTACAAAATGATCTTCCGCACCATCGGCCTGGACAGTGCTCAGGGTCCGGCGGCTGGCGACTACATCGCCAAACAGGTCAAGCCGAAGATCGTTGCGGTCATCCACGACAAGCAGCAATACGGTGAAGGCATCGCGACTGCTGTTAAACAGACGCTGGAAAAAGATGGCGTGAAAGTCGCCCTGTTCGAAGGCATCAATGCCGGCGACAAGGACTTCTCTTCCATGATCGCCAAGATGAAGCAGGCCAACGTCGACTTCGTCTACTACGGCGGCTACCACCCTGAGCTGGGTCTGATCCTGCGTCAGGCACAGGAAAAAGGCCTGAAAGCCGGCTTCATGGGTCCCGAAGGCGTGGGTAATGCTTCGATCTCGCAGATCGCTCAAGATGCATCCGAAGGTCTGTTGGTCACCCTGCCAAAATCGTTCGATCAGGATCCTTCCAACAAAGCGCTGGTGGATGCCTTCGCCGCGAAGAAAGAAGATCCGAGTGGTCCGTTCGTGTTCCCGGCCTACGCTGCGGTGCAAGTGATCGCCGACGCAATCACGGCTGCCAAGTCGGAAGACACCGCCAAGGTGGCGGCTGCCATCCACGCCGGTACCTTCAAGACCCCTACCGGCGATCTGTCTTTCGACGCCAAGGGTGACTTGAAAGACTTCAAATTCGTCGTTTACACCTGGCACAAAGATGGCACCAAGACTGAAGCCCCTGTGAAATAACACAGCCTTCAG
>NZ_DASVUM010000153.1:0-26375 GCF_036387035.1 Pseudomonas sp.
GGTGACATCGGCGATCTGCGGGGGCAGTTGCTGGCCATGCCGGGCATTGGGCCATGGACAGTTGAATACATTGCCATGCGTGCCTGGCGTGACCCGGACGCCTGGCCGGCCGCCGACCTGGTGCTGATGAATCTCATGACCCTGCAGGAGCCGGACCTGCTGCGTCTGCCGCAACACAAGGCGCGGGCCGAGGCCTGGAAACCCTGGCGCGCGTACGCCGCGATGCACATCTGGAATTCCGCTGCGCAGGTGACGGGCAAGCAGAAGGGCGGTTAACCCTGGAATTCGATCGCAAGAAGCGGATGGTTCAGAGAAGTGGCACGGGTAGTATGTCGGCATCACGGGCTCGTCCCGACTGATCTTGCGGGAACCCAGGCCCACGCAATCAAGGCAGGACTCAATAATGACGTTCACTTACCGCTTCATCGATTCGCCGGTGGGTCAGCTGAAACTGGTCGCTAAAGGCGCGCGTCTGGCCGCTGTGTTGTGGCCGAACGAGCGGCCAAACCGCGTCCTCCTCGGTGCCATGGATGAAGACGCCGGCAGTAAAATTCTCGAGCAGACCGAGCGCCAGCTCACCGAATACTTCGCCGGCCGTCGTCAGCGCTTTGAGCTTGAGCTCGCGTTCCATGGCACCGAATTCCAGCAGAAAGTCTGGCAAGCGCTGCTCGATATTCCGTTCGGCGAAACCCGCAGCTATCTCGACATCGCCCTGCAGATTGGCAACGCCGCTGCCGTGCGTGCCGTGGGAGCGGCGAACGGCAGAAACCCGATATCCATTATTGCCCCCTGCCACCGGGTGATCGGCAGTTCAGGGGCGCTGACCGGTTTTGCCGGGGGACTCGACGCCAAGCACTTGCTGCTAGGCCTGGAGGGTTACCGGCCCGTACAACGGCGTCAGCGCGTCATCGCCGCAGCGTCCACCCAGGCGTCACTGTTCTAGAGCAACCGCTTCAATACCCTGAAAAAAAGCCACATAAACACTGCAATAAAAAACACGCAACGGCCGACCCTTAAATCAATGGAGATGATCATGCACGGTTCCGCTCAGACGTTTCGCTCCCTGCACCAACAGCCCACTGTTCTGCGCTTGCCCAATGCCTGGGACGCCGGCAGCGCGCGGCTCTTCGAAAGCCTCGGCGCCACCGCTATCGCGACCACCAGTGCCGGGGTAGCCTGGTCCCAGGGTTATGCCGATGGCCGCGTGTTTCCTGTCGAGCTTGCGGTGAACGTCGCGGCCAGCGTTGCGCGGGTGATCACGGTGCCGCTGTCGGTGGACATCGAGAACGGTTACTCGGATGACCCGCTGACCGTGGCGGATAACGTCAGGCGCATGCTGGACATCGGCGCGGTGGGCATCAATATCGAGGACGGTGCGGATGTACCTGAGCTGCTGGCACGCAAGATCGAAGCGATCAAAAACATGGCCGCCCGCAACGGGCTGGAGGTTTTCATCAATGCTCGCACCGACGTTTACCTGGCGAGTCTGGTCGCCGAAGAGCACCGTCTTGAGGAAACCCTAAAGCGCGGCCAGCTCTACCGGCAGGCGGGTGCCGATGGGCTGTTCGTCGCGGCGTTGGTGGATGTCGAGCAGATCAGCGCGGTCGTCGCAGGCATCGACCTGCCGATCAATCTGCTGGCGCGACAAGGACTGCCCGCCGCCGACGCATTGGCGCAGTTGGGCGTCCGCCGGTTGAGCGCGGGCTCCAGCATCACGCAGACCCTATGGGACCACGCCCGGCAACTGGCGCAGGATTTCCTCGCGGAAGGCCGCTCTGAAGCGGTCACCGAGACCAGCCTGGCCTATCCGCAGATACAGGCGTTGTTTGTTCGGTAGATTCGGGCGCATTCAGGGCGATGAAAAAGCGGCGGCGAATCGCGTGGTTCGCCGGCCTGTAACAAAAAATCCGGAGTGATCGACAAGAGGCGCTAGCCAGGTTTGGCCGAGAAGAGTACAAATGTGCTCCATGACGAACCTATCCCCAAAACGCGCTGCCATCCTCACCTTCATCCGGGATCGCATCGCCCAGAACGGCCAGCCGCCCAGCCTGGCGGAGATTTCCGAAGCTTTCGGTTTTGCTTCCCGCAGCGTCGCGCGCAAGCACATCGTGGCGCTCACCGACGCTGGCTTTATCGACGTGGTTGCCAATCAGGCCCGCGGTATCCGGCTGGTGGACAGTCGTCCTCGGCCGCAGATGCTTGACCTTCCGGTGCTCGGCCGGGTCGCCGCCGGCATGCCCATCGGCCCCGATATCGACCTTCACGACACCTTCACGCTGGACAGCCGCACGTTCATGCGCGTCCCTGATTACCTGCTCCGGGTGAGCGGGGATTCGATGATCGACGACGGCATATTCGATGGCGATCTTGTGGGGATTCTGCAAAGCGCGGAAGCCCGCGACGCGCAGATCGTCGTGGCACGGCTGGACGGCGAAGTGACCATCAAACGCCTTGAGCGTCGCGACGACCAGCTTCGCTTGCTGCCGCGCAATCCGGCGTATCAACCCATCGTTGTTCGGCCTGACCAGGACTTCGCCATCGAAGGCGTGTTCTGTGGCCTGGTGCGCCGGGAATGATGGGCGCGGTGGTCAGCCTCGACGCGCTGCTGGACGAGCGCCGGGTCTGGAAGGGTCGCCAGCAGGTGCCTTCGGTGGCCGCGCAACCCACCGGCCATGCGGCCCTGGACGCGGCATTGCCCATGGGGGGCTGGCCGCCTGCGGCCTTGACCGAAGTGCTGGTCGCGGCCAACGGCAGCGGCGAATTACGGCTGATGTGGCCGACCCTGGCGCGACTCGCGGACCGCGGCGAGCGCATCGTATTGGTGGCGCCGCCTTATCTGCCCTATGCCCAGGCTTGGCAGATGGCGGGCATCGACCTCAAGCAATTGTAGATCATTCAGGCCAATGAGCGGGACGCCTTGTGGGCCGTTGAACAATGCCTGCGTTCGGGCAGTTGCGGCGCGGTGTTGTGCTGGCCGACCAAGGTTGATGATCGCGCCCTGCGTCGTTTGCAGGTGGCCGCCGAAACCGGCGAAACCCTGGCGTTTGCCTGCCGCGGGCATGAGGCAGCGACCAACCCGTCTCCGGCCGCGTTGCGCATTGCCATTGATGCGCGCCCCCGTCAGTTGCGTGTGCTCAAGTGCCGCGGCGGGCTCGCGCCTTCTTTCCCCGTCCCGTTCCCCGCTGACGCTTGAGGTTGCCATGCTCTGGGCTTGTGTCCTCCTGCCTCAGCTGGCGCTGGACGGCGTCATGCGTCGTCGCGACAAGCCTGAAGAACCGCTGGCGCTGATCAGCGGCTCAGCGCAGCGCCGGGTGCTGCAAACAGTCAATCCGGCGGCCAGGGCGATAGGCCTGCGCGCCGGCCAGTCCCTGACCGCTGCCCACGCCATGACGCGCGAGTTTGCCACGGTTGAATACGACCCCGACGAAACCGAGCGCTGGCATCGTCTGCTGGCCGCCTGGGCTTATAGGTTCAGTTCCCACGTCAGTCTCAAGTACCCACGCGTGCTGTTGATGGAGGTCGAATCGAGTTTTGGGCTCTTCGGGCCGTGGCCGGTGTTTGAAGCGCGCCTGCGCCAGGAGCTGACCGAGCTGGGCTTCAGCCATCGCATCGTGGCGGCGCCCAATCCTCTGGCGGCGCGCATGCTCGCCAACGCCCATGACGGGCTCGCGGTGACCGATCCCGACACCCTGCATGAAGTGCTCGCCCAGATGCCGGTCAACCGCATTGGCCTGCCCACCGAAGTGGCCACTGCATTGGGGCGAATGGGCCTGCATCGGGTTAAGCAGGTTCATGCGTTGCCGCGCGACACCCTGGCCAGGCGCTTTCCGGCCGCGGTGCTGCAGCACCTCGACACGCTGTTCGGGCGCAGGCCGATGGCGCTGGAGTGTTACGTGCCGCCGGATCGCTTCGAGACCCGCATCGAGCTCAACTTCGACGTCGAATCCCATCAGGCATTGCTGTTCCCGCTCAAGCGCATGATTGCCGATCTGGCGGTGTTTCTCGCGGGGCGCGACAGCGGCGTGCAACGTTTCGTGATTCATCTGGAGCACGTGCCCAGCGTTGGCAGCGTTGCGCCGGACACGCAGATTCCGGTCGGCCTGCTGAGCGCCGAACGGGAAGCCAACATGCTGTTCGAACTGGCGCGCGGTCGTCTGGAGCAAATCGAGGTGCCGTCGCCGGTACGTGCGTTGCGCCTGCAGGCCAAAGACCTGCCGGCGTTCGTGCCGGCCCATCGCGAGCTGTTCGACGACCGTCCTCAGCAAACCATGCCCTGGGATCAACTGCGCGAGCGTTTGCGCGCACGGTTGGGTGATCACGCGGTGGCCGGGCTGGGCTTTCACGCTGACCACCGCCCCGAATGCGCCTCGCTGCCGGCGTGCCCGAACAAACCGTCGGCGCTCATCCAGCCTGTGCCGCGCCCTGGCTGGCTGTTGCCCGAACCGCAATTACTGACCGAGCCCGGCGTGCGCGTGCTGGCCGGGCCGGAGCGCATCGAATCCGGATGGTGGGACGGCGCCGATGTGCGTCGCGATTATTACCTCGTCGAAACGCGCAATGGCCAGCGCGGCTGGGCGTATCGAAGCGTCGGTGAGAGCAGCCTCTTGTTGCACGGCTGGTTTGCATGAGGGCCCCATACGCCGAGCTGCATTGTCTTTCCAACTTCAGTTTCCAGCGCGGCGCGTCGAGTGCCAGGGAGCTGTTCGAACGTGCCAGACTCCACGGCTATCAGGCCCTGGCGATCACGGACGAATGCACCCTGGCAGGCATTGTTCGCGCGTGGCAAGCCGCCAGGGAATGTGAATTGCCGTTGATTATCGGCAGCGAGATCACCGTCGACAACGGTCCGAAAATCGTCTTGCTGGTGGAAAATCTCGCCGGCTATCAAGCCCTGTGTCGTTTGATCACTCAGGGACGGCGGCGAAGCAAGAAAGGCGAATACCGCTTGCTGCACGAGGACTTTGAGTCGGGTGTGGGAGGGCTTCTGGCGCTGTGGGTGCCCGATCTCGACCAGGACACTTCGACGCGTCAGGCACAGGGCGCCTGGCTGCGAGGGGTCTTTCAGCAAAATCTGTGGCTGAGTGTCGAGTTGCATTGCGGTCCGGATGACCGCAAGCGTCTCAACACCTTGCTCGGCATGGCGCGGGCCCTGTCCATTCCGGCCGTTGCCAGTGGTGACGTGCACATGCACGCCCGCGGCCGTCGTGCGTTGCAGGACACCATGAGCGCCGTCCGCCACCACACCACAGTGGCCGAGGCAGGGCATCGGCTGTTTGCCAACGGCGAACGGCATTTGCGACCGCTGTCGGTGGTGGCTGAGCTGTACCCGGCAAGCCTGCTGGCTGAAACCGTGAACATCGCCCGCCGCTGCACCTTTGACCTGAGTGAGCTGCGCTACGAATACCCACATGAGCTCGTGCCCTCTGACCAGTCACCGAGCAGCTGGCTGCGCCATCTGACTGAACAGGGGGCACGCCGTCGCTGGCCTCAGGGCGTGCCGGATGTCGCCCGCAGCAACATTGAAAAAGAGCTGAAGGTGATCGCTGCCAAACGCTACGAGAGCTACTTCCTCACGGTGCATGACATCGTCCGGTTCGCTCGCGAGCAGCACATCCTTTGCCAGGGCCGGGGCTCGGCGGCCAACTCGACCGTGTGTTTCGCCCTGGGCATTACTGAGCTGGACCCCTCAAAGAGCAATTTGCTGTTCGAGCGGTTCATCTCCGAAGAGCGCGACGAGCCCCCGGACATCGACGTCGATTTCGAGCACGAACGCCGCGAGGAAGTGCTGCAATACGTGTTTCGTCGATACGGTCGGGGCAGGGCGGCACTCACCGCCGTTGCCAGCACCTACCATGGCGCGGGGGCCGTGCGGGACGTGGCGCGGGTGCTGGGTTTGCCGCCGGATCAGATCAACGCGCTGGCCGACTGCTTCAGCCGCTGGAGCGACAGCCTGCCGCCCGCCGAGCGCCTCCGTGAATGCGGTTTTGAACCTGACAGCCCGATCCTGCGCCGGGTGCTGACCCTCACGGGTGAACTCATCGGCTTCCCCCGGCATCTGTCGCAGCACCCCGGCGGCTTCGTCATTTCGGAACATCCGCTGGAAACCCTGGTGCCCGTGGAAAACGCCGCCATGGCTGACCGCACCATCATTCAGTGGGACAAGGACGATCTCGATCTGGTGGGCCTGCTCAAGGTCGATATCCTGGCCTTGGGCATGCTCAGCGCGCTGCGCCGCACCTTTGATCTGGTCAGGGGTTATCGCGGTTATGACCTGACCATCGCGACCATCCCCGCCGAGGACAAGCCGACCTACGACATGATCAGCCGGGCTGACACCATTGGCGTGTTCCAGATCGAGTCGCGGGCGCAGATGTCGATGCTGCCACGCTTGCGGCCCAGCACCTTTTACGACCTGGTGATCGAGGTGGCTATCGTGCGGCCCGGGCCGATCCAGGGCGGCATGGTGCATCCGTACCTGCGGCGCAAGAACGGCGAAGAGGAAGTGACCTACCCGTCCGACGAACTCAAGGTGGTGTTCGAGCGTACCTTGGGCGTGCCGCTGTTTCAGGAGCAGGTCATGCAACTGGCGATCGTCGCCGCCGATTATTCCCCCGGCGAGGCGGATCAATTGCGTCGCTCCATGGCGGCATGGAAACGCCATGGCGGTCTCGAGCCCCATCGCATTCGCCTCAGTGAGCGCATGAAAGAAAAGGGCTATGCGGATGAATTTATCCAGCGCATTTTCGAGCAGATCAAGGGCTTCGGCAGCTACGGTTTCCCGGAATCCCACGCCGCCAGCTTCGCCCTGTTGACCTACGCCAGTTGCTGGCTTAAATGCCACGAGCCGGCGGCGTTTACCTGCGCGCTGATCAACAGCTGGCCCATGGGCTTTTACAGCCCCGATCAATTGTTGCAGGACGCCCGCCGCCATCAGATCGACGTGCACCCGGTCGATGTGCGTTACAGCGACTGGGACTGTTCGCTGGAACCGGTTGCCGGCCGCGAATACAACCAGAACCTGGCCATCCGCATGGGCCTGCGCATGATTCGCGGCTTTCGCGAGGACGACGCCAGGCGCATCGAGCGTGCGCGCGGTCTGCGTGACTTCAAGGACGTGGCCGACCTGTGCATCCGTGCCGAGCTGGACAACCGGGCGCGGGCTGCGCTGGCCGACTCCGGCGCGCTGCGCGGTCTGGTCGGCCATCGCCATCGGGCGCGGTGGGAGATTGCCGGGGTCGAAATGCAACGGCCATTGTTCGGCGACGACTGTTTTGGCGAAGAAGCCCAGGTCGCGTTGCCTCTGCCGAGTGTCGCTCAGGACTTGGCGGCGGACTACGACACCCTGGGCACCACGCTCGGCCCACACCCGTTGGCCCTGCTGCGCACCAAGCTTGCGGCCAAGCGTTTTCGCAGCTCCAAGGACTTGCTCGATGAAGAGCATGGCCGAAGCTTCAGCGTCGCCGGGCTGGTGGTCGGTCGACAACGGCCCGGCACGGCCAGTGGGGTGACGTTCGTGACCCTTGAAGACGAACACGGGATGATCAACGTGGTGGTCTGGCGCGACCTGGCCGAGCGTCAACGCAAGGTGTTGGTGGGGTCACAGTTAATGCAGGTGTTCGGCAAGTTCGAATACCAGAAGGGCGTGCGCCACGTCATTGCCCAGCGAATGTTCGACCTCACGCCGATGCTCACCGGGCTCGATGTGCGCAGTCGGGATTTCAAGTGATCCGCAGGGCAGGTGGCTGTCCACACGCAATCTGTGGGTGCCGGCTTGCTGGCGAACGCATGTGGTCAATCAACACTTCAGTGATTGACATGACGGGTACGCTAGCAAGCCGACGTCTACGGGATACGGGACGGGCATCACG
Source organism: Pseudomonas sp. (assembly GCF_036387035.1). Taxonomy (GTDB): domain Bacteria; phylum Pseudomonadota; class Gammaproteobacteria; order Pseudomonadales; family Pseudomonadaceae; genus Aquipseudomonas. Next base: position 7,869 of record NZ_DASVUM010000153.1, read on the forward strand.
GTTAAGGTCCATGCCTGCACGTTGGCAATCCCTTGCCCGAAACCAGGTCCGGGCAATGAACACCTCCGTCCTTCAGACTTCCACCTTCACCGCCCGTCCGGTCTTGATCGACTCAATGGCGCAGTTGGCCAGATGCAACGCTCTCAAACCGTCGCGAGCGTTGGTGGGCAGGGGATGGTCGGCGCGTACTGCATCGATGAACTGGTTCAGCTCGATGCGATAGGAATCGGCGTAGCGCTCGAGAAAGAAGTTCTCCAGTGGCTCGCGTACTTCGGTTTGGGTGGCGTTGTAGCTGCGCACGGTGCTCGGCCGATGGTTGTCGTTAAGGATCATGCCCTTGGAACCGAACACTTCCAGGCGTTGATCGTAGCCATACACGGCTTCGCGGCAGCAATTGATGTGGCACTGTTTGCCGGACGCGGTGCGCAGCAGGACCATGACGCTGTCGTAGTCGTCGATTCGGGCCAGTTCAGGTTCCACCAGCCGGCTGGCGATGGCGAAGACTTCAATGGGTTCTTCACCGAGCAACGTGCGCGCGGTGTCGAAATCATGGATGGTCATGTCCCGGAAGATGCCACCGGAGTGGGTCAGGTATTCCACCGGCGCCAGCCCCGGGTCGCGGCTTGTGATCACCACCTGACGCACTTCACCGATGTCCCCGCGCGCAATGGCCTTGCGCATCTGCAGGGTGTCCGGGTCAAAACGGCGGTTGAAGCCCAGCATCACTCTGCCGTTCAGCCGTTCGATCTCGTCCACCGCGCGGGCGGCTTTGCCGAAGTCCAGATCAATGGGTTTTTCGCAGAGCACCGGTTTGCCCAGTTTCACCGCGCGCAGCATCAGGTCGATGTGCGTGTCGGTCGGCGTGCCGATGACGATCGCATCCACATCGTCGCGCGCAATCGCCTCGGCGCAGTCATAGGCTGCCGCGCACCCCAGTTTGCTGGACAGGGTGTCGACGCCTTCGCGCCATGGGTCAGCGATCACCGAGAGTTTCACATTGGGGTTGGCCGCCACGTTGGCAGCGTGAATGTTGGCGATACGGCCTGCGCCGAGGACAGCAATGCGTAGCATGGGTGAATCTCCGGGATTGTTGTTATGGGGTGATCGGCGTAACAGATGTGGCGTTACATCAGTGCGTCAGGTTGAACGGTGTGACGATTTGCACCTGGGACACGGGATTCGGCACGGCTTTGCACAGACGATGAAACTGCAGGATGTGCAAAAACGCGTTGCGGGCGTCGACCTGCAGGTTGTGGTCGATGATCGCGGCGATCTTTTCCTCCGCCAGCAGCTGTCGGTTCTCTTCATCCAGGTCGTGCCCGATGAACACGTCCAGTGGGCGATCGAGTGCGGCGAAGGCCTCGACAATGGCGCGGTTGCCGCCACCGACGCTGTAAATGGCCTTGATCGACGGGTTGTCGTGCAGCGCTTGTTTCACTTTCTCAAAGGTCGGCTCGTGCACGCCGAAGCCACCGGTGACGTCAATGACCCGTAAATGCGTTGCACGGCTGCGCAGCCAGGTGCGAAAGCCCATTTCCCGCTCTTCCTCGCCCCGAAACAGCTCGCTGCTGATCACCACGGCCACGTCTTGCGCTGCATCGTCGAGCCAGCGCGCCATGAGATATGCCGCCGTTTGCCCGGCGGTACGATTGTCCATGCCGATGTAACCGATACGCTCACTCTGGGGCAGATCGGAAACAAATGTCACCACCGGCACACCTGCGGCCGTCGCTTGATTCACCGCTTCGTTAATCGGCAACTCGTCCGCCGCCTTGATGATCAGGCCCTGACTGCCTTTGCCGACGCAGCGCAGAATCAGCTCGCGCATCTGCCGCGTGTCGATCTCCTCATAGAGGTGAAAACGGGGAAATATACGAAACGGCGCCAGACTGCCGAGCTGCGCGAGAATCGCTTCCTGCACCGCATCGCTGAAGCGTTTGGGTGTGTGCAGGATGACGTCGATATGGAAGGTTCGCCCTACGGCAGGCCCGGACTTTTCCTGGGCTTCGAGTTCTTCCAGGGCTTGATGGATGCGGCGGTGGGTCTGGTAATGGACGCTGCCGCGCTGGTGCAGCACACGGTCAACGGTCGCCTTGCTCACGCCGGCTTGTGTCGCGATCTGCTTGATGGAAAAACGTCTGGCGCGGTCGAGCATATGAATCCCCTGAAGCCTCTCGTGAGGTCTTGTTGAGGTCGATTCGGGGCCTCGGTGAGGCTGGGGCAATGCTAATCGCTGTTCTATTGCTTGTACAGATGGAAATTAAATTCCAAATTGATGAGCGCACCCACGGCTGTTGATTCGCATGGAGCGTCGGCCCAGCCTTGGCATGGCCTGTGCTATGTCCACTTCACTCATTCAATGTCACATGTCAGGGGCACCCATGTACAAAGACTATCCCGCTGCCTATCAGGTCAGCAAAGGCTCGGCCTTGCAGGTAGACACGGCCTTTTACCAACGCATCCGCGAGGCGCAGCAAAGCCGTACCCTGGTCGAGCAGTTCGAAGTGCCGATCCGCACCGGACGGGCGTGGAAGGTCAAGGCCGGTCAGGTGTTCCGCGTGACCACCCCGGTGGGTCCGCAGGTGGGGGACTTCAACGTGTGGAGTGCCGATGACCCGCGTGAACGCCTTTGGGCTGCGCGCACCCGGCAATTGCAGGGCGCCCACGTCACCACCCATGACCGGTTGTGGTCAAACCTGCCGTTCCTGCGGCCCATGGTTACCATCACCGACGACAGCCTCGCCAGCTATGGCATTGACGAACATGGCGGCCGGCTGCATGACTTGCTCGGCACCCGTTGTGATCCTTACGTGAACAAGATGCTCACCGGCGAAGATTTTCACCATCATTGCCATTCAAATCTGACCCGCGCCGTCTTGCCCCATGGCCTGACCGAATTTGACGTGCACGACGTCTTGAACATCTTCCAGTGCACCGGCTTGAACCACGACGACCTGTATTTCATGAAAGCCTGCCCGGCCCGCAAAGGCGATTACCTCGAATTCTTCGCTGAGATCGACCTGCTTTGCGCCTTGTCGACCTGCCCCGGCGGTGACCTTTCACTGCCGATGTGGGGCCCGGATGCCCAGGATCCGCTGAGCGTTTGCCGGCCATTGGGCGTGGAGATCTACGATCTCGATCAGGCACTGCTGCAAGGGTGGGAGCCGCCCAAACGCGCGGCGTACAACGGTTTGCACGGGTTGAAGATGGTCAAGGCGGACTGGGAAGAACAATAACCTGCGCGTACTACCGGCTCGGCCCCTTTTCGGGCCGAGCCCAGGCGCGGGTCTCAAGCATCCCGCAACAAGTCATGGGCGTTGAGCAGGCACCAGGCGATTTCAGGGTTCTTTTCGAGGCCGCGGCGGATGGCGGCGGGTATGGCCGCGCGCGTCTTGCGGCACATGCCGGGCAGCTCGGCGATATCGATGAGCATGCCGCGCATGCTGCGCACCTCATTAAAGCCGGGGGCAATCTCCAGGCGGATGCCGAGCTGATCGAACATCCGCCGTTGCAGGCGCTCCAGATCGTCCAGGCTGTCGATGTTCTCCAGCCGCTCCAGCAGGCGTTTCTCTTCCTGACGGGTCAGACGAAGGATGCGTACATCCGCTCCGTCCACCGCCAACAGTCGATCGCGGTCGCATTGACAGGCGCCGGGCGGGCAGGGCGAGCGAATCGGTAATGGGGCAGTCATGGGCTCCGATCATAACCACGGGCCGTGGGGATTTACAGCGTGGCGCGGGTTCTCGTGGCAAGACGTCGACGAGGCGTTTGGTAAGACCAATGCTTCATTTGAGCAATTGGTCTTGCCAATACCCGATCGGCTGTGTAGTTTTTTCCTGAAGCGCCGCACCTGTCGTTGCCCACGCCACTGCAGCGGCGGTCTGCGCTTCCAGAATCCTCAGCCACTCACAACAACAAGATCACTGCCCGGCAACGAGCGGCTCAAGCCCTCTCAGCTGCGCCGGCGTGCCTGGTCTGGAGAGAGAAGATGCTCACCGTCGTCTGCGAAAAACCCGGTTCCCTGCTGGCCCTTGATCGTCCGAAACCCGAACGCGCGGCGGGCGAAACGCTGGTCCGCATCAAGCGGGTCGGTGTCTGTGGCACCGACCTGCACATTTTCAACGGCAACCAGCCGTTTCTTGAATACCCCCGAGTCATGGGCCACGAGTTCTCCGGCATCGTGGAGCAAAGCGAGGCGGGCAGCGGGCTCGAACCGGGCGACGTGGTCTATGTGATGCCGTACTTGTCGTGCGGCGACTGCATCGCCTGCCGTCAGGGCAAGACCAACTGTTGCGTGCGCATCCAAGTGCTGGGCGTTCACCGCGATGGCGCGTTTACCGAATACCTGAGCTTGCCCCACGGTTTCGTGCTCAAGGCCGACGGGGTCACCCTGGATCAGGCGGCCATGATCGAGTTTCTGTCGATTGGCGCTCACGCCGTGCGTCGTTCGGATGTGCAATCCGGCCAGCGCGCGCTGGTGGTCGGCACCGGTCCGATTGGCATGGCGGTGGCGATTTTCGCCGGATTGCGTGGCGCGAACGTCACGGTGCTCGACACCCGCGAGGACCGCCTGAGCTTCTGCAAGCAGCACCTGCACATCGACTCCGCCGTGCTGATCGGTAAGGACGACAAGCAACAACTGCAGCAACTGACCCAAGGCGAGTTCTTTGATGTGGTGTATGACGCCACCGGCAACGCGAAAGCCATGGAGCGCGGATTCGAGTTCATCGCCCACGGCGGAAAATACGTGCTGGTGTCTATTGTCCGCGACACCATCAGCTTCTCCGATCCCGAATTTCACAAGCGCGAAGCGACGCTGATGGGCAGTCGCAACGCTACGGTCGAAGACTTCCGCTACGTCGAGCAGTGCCTGCGCGACGGACTGATCCCTGACGCCGCGCTGAACACCCACCGCATGGCCCTCAGCGAAGTCACCGAGCGCTTCACCACACTGCTCGACCCGGCACAGCGTGTCGTTAAAGCCATCGTCGAATGCTAGGAGGCGCGGGCATGAGTGAAACACCTTTCACCCCCATCCTGCAGTTCGGGACCAGCCGTTTTCTTCAGGCCCACGCCGACCTGTTCATCTCCCAGGCCCTGGAAAAAGGCGAAGCGCTGGGCCAGGTGACTGTCGTGCAAACCACCGGCAGCGCCGACAGTGCGCAGCGGGTGCAGGCGCTGGCCAGTGGCACGGGTTATCCGGTGCGCATTCAGGGCACTGAAAACGGGCGCACCGTGGATGAAGCGTATTGGTCGACCTCGATTGCCGGGGCGCTGCAGGCCGGACCTGATTGGCCGCTGATCCGCCAGGCGATCCAGCGCGACGTGCAGGTGGTGATTTCCAACACGGGCGATAAAGGCTACGCACTCGACCCCTCGGACACGGTTGCCTGCCTGGCCGCCGATGCGCCGACGCCCCACAGTTTTCCGGCCAAATTACTGGTGTTGCTTCACGACCGCTGGCAGGCGAACCCAGACGCGCCGTTGTCGCTGTTCCCCTGTGAACTGGTCTCGCGCAATGGTGACGTGCTGCGCGACCTGATTATCCGGCTGGCGGCGGAGTGGGGCATCGACAGCCGGTTTGCCGACTATCTGCGCGGCACCTGTCGCTGGGCGAATTCCCTGGTTGACCGGATTGTCTCGCAGCCCATACAGCCTGTCGGCGCCATCGCCGAGCCTTATGCCATCTGGGCGATCGAGCGCCAGCCGGGCCTTGTGCTGCCGTGTCACCACCCTTGCGTGGTGGTGACCGAGCAGCTTGAGCAGTACGAGCACTTCAAATTGTTCATGCTTAATCTCGGCCACACCTGGCTGGCCGAACGCTGGCTTAAGGACGCCCGGCCGGCGGAAGAAACAGTGTTTCAGGCGATGAACGATCCACTGCTGCGCCAAAGTCTGGAGGACCTGTGGGAGCGGGAGGTGCTGCCAGTGTTTGCGGCCAGAGGCCAACTGGCCGAGGCGCGGGATTACCTGGCGAGTGTCCGCGACCGCTTCCTGAACCCGTTTCTGCAGCACCGCATCGCCGACATCGCGCAAAACCACGAAGAGAAAAAACGCCGCAGGTTCTCGCCCGTGCTGGAGATGGGGCACGGGATCGTGGCGCAGCCAAAGCTCGAGACCGCTCTGGCAGATTGATTGCCGCTGGCACACCGCGCACTCATCAGTGGGACCGGCTTCAATCGGGAACAGATCAGTGCGTTCGCCCTAAGTTTTGCGGTGTGCCAACCGACGCCTTCCCGGCTAAAGCCGGTCCCACTAAAACACCGCAGACCCAATAGTGGGACCGGCTTCAGCCGGGAAGAGGCCACGGCATTCACCCTCATTTTTCGGTGTGCCAACCGACGCCTTCCCGGCTAAAGCCGGTCCCACTAAAACGCCGCGGACCCAATAATGGGACCGGCTTCAGCCGGGAAGAGGCCATTTGCGTTCACCCTCCAGTTTGCAGTGTGCCACCCGACGCCTTCCCGGCTGAAGCCGGTCCCACTGGGACACCGCGGCCCCAATAGTGGGACCGGCTTCAGCCAGGAAGAGGCCCGTGCGATCGCCCTCAGATTTGCGGTGTGCCAACCGACGTTTTCCCGGCTAAAGCCTGTCCCACTGGAACACCGCGGACCCAATAGTGGGACCGGCTTCAGCCGGGAAGAGGCCACGGCATTCACCCTCATTTTTCGGTGTGCCAACCGACGCCTTCCCGGCTAAAGCCGGTCCCACTGGAACACCGCGTACTTGATAGTGGGACCGGCTTCAGCCGGGAAGAGGCCATTGCGTTCACCCTCAGTTTTTCGGTGTGCCAACCGACGCCTTCCCGGCTAAAGCCGGTCCCACTGGAACACCGCAGACCCAATAGTAGGACCGGCTTCAGCCAGGAAGAGCCCATTGCGTTCACCCTCCAGTTTGCGGTGTGCCAACCGACGCCTTCCCGGCTAAAGCCGGTCCCACTAGGTGATCGCGGTGTCAGCGGGACCTGCTTCAGCAAAGAAGAGGCCAGTAGCTACACCCCAGATTTTTCGGTGTGATAACCGACGCCTTCCCGGCTAAAGCCGGTCCCACTAAAACACCGCGGACCCAATAGTGGGACCGGCTTCAACGGGAAGGCATTGGTGGTCACACCGCAAAGTCGACGCTGTTTGCCGACTGCAAAGTCACGCCACAAGGCCCGTCACCGCCTGTGATATCCTCCGGCGCATCCTGACGGAACGTGATTGATGACTGCGCCAAGCCCTGCACCCGAACGCCGCCTCTACCAGATAACCGCCGACCGCTTGCGCGAGCACATTCGCAAGCATGGCATCGCCCCCGGCGCGCGGCTGCCCCCGGAGCGTGATCTGGCGCAGTTGCTCGGCGTCTCTCGGCCCTCCCTGCGCGAGGCGTTGATCGCCCTGGAAATCGAAGGCAGCGTCGAGATTCGTATGGGCTCCGGCATTTACGTTTGTGAGCACTTGCTTGGCGTTAAAGGCAAAACCCGAACGCTGGGAGAAAGCCCGTCCGAGCTGATGCAGGCCCGGGCGTTGATCGAGGGTGAGAGCGTCATGCTGGCCTGTCTGCACGGCACGGCCGCCGATTTCCGTTACCTGCAGGCCTGTATCGAGAAGATGCGCGAAGGCGCGCTCAAAGGCGTGCCGGCGCTTGACGACGATCGCAAGTTCCATCAGCGCCTGGCGAAAATGAGCGGCAACTCGACCCTGGTGCGGATCATCACGTCCTTGTTCGAAGAGCGATACAGCCCGCTCACCGCCCACGTCAGCGAACACTCCGAAACACGCGAAACCTGGGCCATGGCGGTGGCCGAGCACGAAGCCATCCTGCACGCGGTCCAGACCCGCGACCTGATCGGCGCCCAGACCGCAATGCGCGAACACTTGCGCAGGTCCGAAGCGCGCTGGCTGGACGGCATGGACGCCGAACTGCGTTAGCCGTTCATCGTGCTGGGCTGACGCCTCACGCCATCGTCTTGCGAATCCCTTCCCACAGACCATTCAGGTAAACGGCCCCCAGCGCCCGGTCGTAGAGGCCATAGCCCGGTTTGCCGGTTTCGCCCCAGATCATGCGCCCGTGGTCAGGCCGGTAATAACCCTCGAAGCCCGTCTCGACGTAGGCCTTGACGATCTCGGCCATGTCCAGCGAACCGTCTTCGGAGCGGTGCGCCGTTTCGTAGAAATCCCCGGTTTCGTTGACCTTCACGTTGCGCAGATGGGCGAAGTGAATGCGCCCCTGGCCACCAAATTCCCGAACCAGCGACGGGATGTCGTTGCCCAGATCAGCCCCCAGAGACCCTGAACACAGAGTCAACCCGTTGGCAGGGTCGTCCACCATCGCCAGGACCTGCGCAAGGTCGTCACGGTTCTTCACCACCCGGGGCATGCCGAACATCGAGCGCGGCGGATCGTCCGGGTGCAGGGCCATCTTGATGCCGGCCTCTTTTGCGACCGGAATGATGCGCTCCAGAAAGTACGCCAGCCGTTCACGCAGGGTGGCTTCATCGACCTGGGCGTACTCGTTGATCAGCGCGCGGAGGATCTCCGGCTCATAGCTGACGTCCCAGCCGGGCAGGTTGATGCCGTTGTCCAGGTTCGCCTGTTCGATTACCGCCACGTCGAACGCCAGGGTGGTGGAACCGTCGGGCAGCGCCATGGCCAGGGTCGAGCGGGTCCAGTCGAACACCGGCATGAAGTTGTAGCAGACCACCTTGATCCCGCAGGCCGCCAGGTTGCGCAGAGTCTGGCCGTAGTTGTCGATCAACCGATCGCGCGAAGGCAGGCCACGTTTGATGTCTTCGTGTACCGGCACGCTTTCGATGACCTCAAGCTCGAGACCATGGGCATTCACCGTGGCCTTGAGGGCGGCGATCTTTTCCAGCGGCCAGACCTCGCCCACCGGGATGTCGTAGATGGCCGAAACCACACCGGTCATGCCGGGGATCTGGCGGATGTAGGGCAGGGTCACGGGGTCACTGTCGCCGAACCAGCGGAAGGTCATCTTCATTGCGCAGTCCTTGTTGTTAGGGGGAAGGCCGGCCGTGACCGCGAGTGTTTCACTGCAAGCGGTCCGAGGTCGGCGTGCGCAGGAGCATAGATTGGTCAGGCCAAATTATGCAAATCCCGACCGCTGGCCGTTAAATCTCCAAATAAATCGCCTTTTGGATTTCCATAACGCGGATTCCGGGTCTAGTATCGGCTGCATTCGGATATTTGGTCAGGCCAATTCAGTGGCGTTCGACGGGCTCCATGCCCTGGTAATCGCCGCCTGAATCAAGGGCTGGGCGCTATACGAAGTGGTAACGACGTCTTACTCATAAAAATAATTAGGAGGACTCGCCATGCAGAAAGGGCGCTGGTTGGTAATTTTTCTGTGCTTCCTCGCGGTGGCCATCAACTACATCGACAGGGCCAACCTCGCGGTTGCCGCCCCTTACATACAGAAAGAACTCGGTTTGGGCTCAGGGCAGATGGGCCTGCTGCTCAGCGGTTTCTTCTGGACCTACGCGCTCATGCAAATGCCGTTTGGCTGGTTCGTCGACAAGGTCGGCGCGCGCATTGCGCTGCCCCTCGCAGTGGCCTGGTGGTCGTTGTTCACGGCGGCAACCGCAGCGGCGAGTAGCCTGGCGTCGATGTTCGGCTGCCGGCTGATGCTCGGCGTGGGGGAGGCGGGGGCGTATCCGTCTTGCGCCAAAATCGTCAGCCAGTGGTTCGACGTCAAAGAGCGCGGTTTTGCGACCAGCATCTTCGACAGCGGCTCACGGGTAGGCTCGGCGCTGTCCATTCCCCTGGTGGCGTTGATCATCGAGCTGTGGGGCTGGCGCGCGTCGTTCATCATTACCGGCGCGGTGGGCCTGATCTGGGTCGTCGGCTGGTTCCTGATCTACAAGGAGCCGCAAGCTGTTGCGGCCATCGAGCAGCATGAAGCGGGCAAGGCGGCGACGCTGGCCGCGCGACCCAAAGTCAAATGGGCATCGCTGTTCCGTCACCGCACGCTGTGGGGAATGATGCTAGGCTTTTTCTGCCTGAACTTCGTGATCTACTTCTTCATCACCTGGTTCCCGACCTACCTGGTCACCGAGCGTGGTTTCTCGCTGAAATCCCTGGGCACGCTGGGCACCATTCCGGCGGTGGCGTCCATCGTCGGCGGCTGGATCGGCGGGCTGACGTCCGACGCCCTGTATCGCCGGGGCTGGAGCCTGACCGCTGCGCGCAAGACCTGCATCGTCGGCGGCATGCTGATGTCGTCGAGTATTTCCCTGTCGGTGTTCGTCGACGGCACCTACGCGATGCTCGGCTTTTTCAGCCTGGCGTATGCAAGCCTGGCCTTTGCCGGCGCGAGCATCTGGTGCTTGCCGGCTGACGTGGCACCTTCGCCTGCCCATGTGGCGTCGATCGGGGGCATCCAGAACTTTGCGTCGAACACTGCCGGCATCTTCATCACCACCTTCACCGGCTTCATGCTGGTGATCGGCAACGGCTCGTTCACCGCGCCGCTGCTGACGGCCGGGGCGTTCGCCTTGCTGGGGGCGTTCAGTTACCTGTTCATCGTCGGCAAGATCGAGCCGTTTTCGACCACGCCGGAGGATGCTGCGCCTCAGGAAGCGTCGGCTGCCGCCCAGCGCACCTAAGTGTTAAATCCGAGGCGGGCATCACTTTTACGGTGTAACCAAAGACGCCTTCCCGGCTAAAGCCGGTCCTACGGTGCGCACGATGTAGGACTGGCTTTAGCCGGGAAGAGGCCAGCGCAGGCACCGTTACTTTTGCGGTGTGACCACTGACGCATTCCCGGCTGAAGCCGGTCCTGCGGTGCGCACGATGTGTAGGACGGGCTTTAGCCGGGAAGAGGCCAGCGCAGGCACCGTGACTTTTGCGGTGTGACCATTGGCGCTTTCCCGGCTAAAGCCGGTCCTACGGTGCGCACGATGTGTAGGACTGGCTTTAGCCGGGAAGAGGCCAGCGCAGGCGCCGTTACTTTTGCGGTGTATCCACTGACGCCTTCCCGGCTAAAGGCGGTCCTACTGCGGTATGACCACTGACGCTTTCGCGGCTGAAGCCGGTCCTACTGCGGTGCGCCCTTCGGCTTTCACCGCTGCGCGAATCGCCTCCAGCAGCATCCTGCACGCCGGGTTGTCGTTGTCCGAGCGCCAGACCAGGTGCAGCTCGCTCTGCACCCCTTCGCCCAGGTCGATGTCGCGGAACATCACGCCCTTGAACACCACATTGGCGGCGCATCGCGGCACCAGCGCCAGGCCCATGCCGGCATTGACCAGCGCCAGAATTGTCAGCGAAGAGCCCAGCCACTGGACATACTCGGGGGCGACTTGCGCCGAGCGAAACATGCCGGTGAGCAGTTCGTTGAATGGCGGGTACGCCGAGTGCGAGTACATGAGGAAGGGCTGGCCGTCGAGCGCCTGCACGCTGATGCTTTCGGCGTCCGCCAGGGGATGGCTGCTGGGTATTGCGAGCACGAACGGCTCACGCACCAGGCATTCGGTTTCATAACCGGGCTGCAGCAACGGCGCCCGCACAATGCCCAGGTCGATGCGCCGGGCGCGCAACGCCTCGTGCTGCTGATAGGTGTTGAGCTCTGTCAGGGAGATCTTCACGTGGGGCTGGTTCTGCCGCGCTTCGGCGATGACGCGTGGCAGGAATTCGTACACCGCGCTGCCAACGAAACTGATCGTCACCGAGCCGATGTCACCTTCGGCAAAGCGCCGCGCCGCGATGGCCGCCTGATGTGCGCGCTCCAGCAGTGTTTGCGCCTCGATGAAAAACGCCCGGCCTGCCGCCGTCAGCGCGACGCTGCGAGTGTTGCGGTTGAACAGCTGAACGCCCAGGGAATGCTCAAGCAGCTGGATCTGCCGGCTGAGCGGCGGCTGGGTCATGTTCAGGCGCTCGGCGGCCCGGCGGAAGTTCAGTTCGGTGGCAACAGTGGTGAAACAGCGCAGCTGGGCGAGTTCGAACATTGATCCATTCCCGGTATCAATCAACAGTCAATCTAGATTAGACGGGAACAATACCGCGGTCCATGATCGGTTCATCACACGCATTTCCCACGCCTATCCCAAAAAAAACAAAGACCGGGAGTCGCACCTTGAACCGCACCCTTCCTATCCGTGAACCCAACGCCAGCGCCGATCCCGGCGTACTGGCCCGCGCCGCCACCAAAGTGAAGCGCCACGTGTTGCCGTTGTTCGTGATCATGTTCATCGTCAACTACATCGACCGGGTCAACATCGGCTTCGTCCGCAGCCACATGGAAACCGACCTGGGCATCGGCGCCGCCGCGTACGGCCTCGGCGCCGGGCTGTTTTTCGTCGGATACGCGCTGTTCGAAGTGCCGTCCAACATGCTGCTGCAACGCTTCGGCGCCCGCGCCTGGTTGACGCGCATCATGTTCACCTGGGGCGCAGCGGCCATGGCCATGGCCTTCGTGCGCGGTGAGACCAGCTTTTATGTGCTGCGCTTTATCCTCGGCGCCGCTGAAGCGGGCTTCTTCCCCGGCATCATTTATTACTTCACCCAGTGGTTGCCGTCGAGCGAGCGCGGCAAGGCCATGGCCATCTTTCTCAGCGGGTCGGCCATTGCTTCGGTGATCTCCGGTCCGGTGTCCGGGGCCTTGCTCGGCGTCAGCGGCTTGAACCTGCACGGCTGGCAGTGGATGTTCATCATCGAAGGCTTCGCCTCCATCGCGTTGTGCGGCTTCGTCTGGTTCTGGCTGCAGTCCCATCCTCGCGACGCCAAATGGCTGAGCGAAGAAGAGAAGGGCGCACTGATCAGCGCCATCGAGGCGGAGCAGCGGGCCCGGGAAGCGACGCAAGTAATCAAGCCGTCAATCCTCAAGCTGCTGGCCGACCGGCAGATCATGCTCTTTTGCTTCATCTACTTTTCCGTGGCCCTGACCATCTACGGCGCGACGTTCTGGCTGCCGAGCATGATCAAAAAGATGGGGAGCATGACCGATTTCGAAGTCGGCCTGTTCAACTCGATCCCGTGGATCATTTCCATTGTTGCCATGTACGGCTTCGCCGCGCTGGCCGCACGCTTCAAGCATCAACAAGCGTGGGTCGCCGTAACCCTGGTGATTGCCGCCTGCGGAATGTTCATGTCGACCTTCGCCGGACCGATCTTTGCCTTTGTCGCCATCTGTTTTGCGGCCATCGGCTTCAAGGCCGCGTCCGCGCTGTTCTGGCCGATTCCCCAAGGCTATCTGGACGCGCGCATCGCAGCGGCGGTTATCGCGCTGATCAATTCCGTCGGCAACCTGGGCGGTTTCGTCGCACCGACCGCCTTCGGATTCCTGGAGCAGAAAACCGGCTCCATCCAGGGCGGCCTCTACGGTCTGGCCCTGACCTCGCTGGTGGCAGCGGTGGTGATCTTCTTCGCCCGCACCACGCCCAAGGGTGAACAGCACCGCCCAAAGCTTGAAGACGCTGAGCCACTGCGGGCAGCCACCTCGCTCAGCTCACCGTCAAGCCTTAAACCCTGAGCTCAAACCTCAGCTGCAAACCTTAGCCTCAACCCCTGATTGACCGGGAGAAGTCATTTGAAAATCACACGCGTCACCGTCACCCCGATTGCCTTCCGCGATCCACCGTTGCTGAACGCCAGCGGCATCCACGAGCCGTTTGCCCTGCGCTCGATCATCGAAGTGGAAACCGACAACGGCTACCTCGGCTTGGGCGAAAGCTACGGCGACGCCCCCGCACTGGCGATTCAGCAGCAGTTGCAGAACCAGCTGATCGGCATGGACCCGTTCAACCTTAACCAGCTGCGAGCGGTGGTCAAAGCCACCGTGGCGGCGAACAAGCCTGCGAGCATCGCCGGCGCGGAATTGGCGCCGGGCTCCCATGCCAGTAAAGCAGTGAGCAACGCCTATTCGGCCTTCGAAGTGGCTTTTCTGGACGTGCAAGCGCGCTCGATGAACCTGCCACTGGTTGACCTGCTCGGCGGGGCCGTCCGCGACCGCGTGCCGTTCAGCGCCTACTTGTTTTTCAAATACGCCCGACACGCCGATTCGCCCTACGCGCCAGACAGCTGGGGAGAGGCGTTGAGCGAAGAACAGATCGTCGCCCAAGCGCGGCGGATGATTGAGGCATACGGCTTCAAGAGCATCAAACTCAAAGCGGGCGCGCTGGACCCGGAGCACGAAGTGTCGTGCATCAAGGCACTGAAAAAAGCCTTCCCCGGCTATCCGTTGCGCATCGACCCGAACGGCAACTGGTCGCTGGAAACGTCGATCCGCATGGCCGAACTGCTCGGCGACGACCTGCAGTACTACGAAGACCCGACCCCGGGTCTGGACGGCATGGCCGAGCTGCACAAACGTACCGGCCTGCCGCTGGCGACCAACATGGTCGTGACCGACTTCGACGAGTTCCGCCGCAGCGTTGCGCTGAACAGCGTGCAAATAGTCCTCGCCGACCACCATTACTGGGGCGGTTTGCGCGACACCCAGGCGCTGGCGAAAATGTGCGACACCTTCGGCCTTGGCGTGTCCATGCACTCCAACTCCCACCTGGGCATCAGCCTCATGGCCATGACCCACGTCGCCGCCGCCGTGCCCAACCTCGACTTCGCCTGCGACACCCACTACCCGTGGCAAGAACCGGACGAAGAAGTCATCAAAGGCGGCAAACTGCCGATCGTCGACGGCTGCGTTCAACTCACCCGCGAACCGGGGCTGGGGCTTGAGCTTGACTACGACCAACTGGGCAAACTCAACGACCAATTTCTGACGTGCGGCATTCGTCAGCGGGACGATGTGCGGCAGATGCAGAAATACAAACCGGAGTGGAAGGCGGTGAAGCCCAGGTACTAAAGCCGCCGCTGCGACCCGTCAACCGGAATGACGCGGAGCGTGATGGAGGGCGTGCCCACGCAGAGCGTGGGTACGATTAGACATCAGGCACCTCGGCTTAAAAAATGCAGCGTCCAGGCGGGCCTCTTCCCGGCTAAAGCCGGTCCTACGAGACCGCGTCCAGCCAGTGAGGGACGCGTGACCCCACTGTAGGACCGGCTTTAGCCGGGAAGCTTCTGCTCTGCAGTTGATCTGCTTTTGCCCTTCAAACACAAGACGTCCAAACACCACAAATCGCGACTTGGGTGCAGGCTGAACGCAGGTCTCGCGCAGTGGGCCGAGCCGCATGGATGCGGCGAGAGCCGCCCCCCGCCATGGATGGCGGATGGCGGCGGGCCCACGGAGCGAGACCGGAGTGAGGGAACCCTGACGAAGGAAGGGCCCAACCGAGAGCACAAGCCCTTGGTTACTTGGGGCTTTATCAAGTAACTCGCCGAAGGCGAAACGCCTGCCGTTAGGCGGGCCGCTGTTGATCTCCACCCGAATCAACCGAGATTCCGGATGGCGAAACGGTCTGCCATCAGGCAGACGCCCTTGATCTAGATCTTGATCCTAAACCTCAAACGCCCGCCCGCAACCGCAACATCCGCGCCCCGTCAAACGGATCCACCACCCAGTGCCCCAGCACCCCAAAAACCGCCCCGAGCCGCTCCGGCGTCAACACCTCAAACGGCGAGCCCAGCGCCACCAACCGCCCGCCGTCCATCACCGCCAGACGATCACAACCGAGCGCCTGATTCAAATCATGCAACGCCACCACCGTCGTCACCGGCAACGCCTGCACCAGCCGCAAAATCGACAACTGCTGCTGAATATCCAGATGATTGGTCGGCTCATCCAGCAACAACACCTGCGGCCGTTGCGCCAACGCCCGCGCGATATGCCCGCGCTGCTGCTCCCCACCCGACAACGTGTGCCACGATCGATGCGCCAACGGCTGCAAACTCACATCCGCCAACGCCTGCGCCACGACCCGGTCATCTTCCTCGCCCCACGGCGCCATGGCCGACAGCCAGGGCGTACGGCCCAGCTCCACCGCCTGCAGCAGACTGATCGAATCGCCGGTCTGCGCGTGTTGCTCCACCACCGCCAACTGCCGCGCGATGTCCCGCCGGCTCAGCGTCGACAAGCGCTTTGCGCCCAGCCACACCTCGCCCCGGGTCGGCGTCTGAATCCCCGCCAGCAACTTGAGCAGCGTTGACTTACCCGACCCATTGGGGCCGACGATGCCGAGATTTTCACCCGGTCGAATCGCCAGACTCACCCCACTGAGCAACTGTGCGCCCTTGACCGAATAACTCAATTCACGGCCCTCGATCATGGCGCCGGGCACCTCATGACGAGCATTCATCGAGGACGGTTCCCGCGGACCAGGATCATGGCAAACACCGGTGCACCCACCAGCGCGGTGATGACGCCGATCGGCAACACCTGACCCTTGATCAGCGTGCGCGACAGCACATCCGCGGCGATCATGAACAGCGCGCCCACCAAGGCGCAGAGGGGCAGCAGCCGTGCATGGCGCACGCCGGCCATCAGGCGCACGGCGTGGGGGATCACCAGACCGACAAAGCCGATGGAGCCGACAATCGACACCATCACTGCAGTCATCAGCGCCGCGGTGACGATCAACACCGCCTGCACCCGGCGCACCGGGATGCCCAGCGACGCAGCCGAATCGGTGCCGAACGTGAACGCATCCAGTGCGCGCCCATGCCACAGGCACACCAGCAAACCAAACAGCACCACCGGCACCGATAGGGCAACGGAAGACCAGCGCACACCGCTGAGATTGCCCAGCAGCCAGAACATGATCCCGCGCGCCTGCTCGGCGTTGGCCGACTTGGTGATCAGGAATGACGTCAGTGCGTTGAACAGCTGCGACCCGGCAATGCCCGCCAGGATGATCTGGCCGGCGGCGGTCTGGCCTCGTGAAGAGCGCGCGAGCAGGGCGACCAGCGCGAAAGCGGCAATCGCGCCGGCAAACGCGCCGGTAGAGAGCGAAATTGTCCCGGCGCCGATGCCGATGATCGCCACCAGCACCGCGCCGGTTGAGGCACCTGCGGAAATGCCCAGCAGGTAAGGATCGGCCAGCGGATTGCGCAGCAGCGATTGCAGCACCACACCTGACACGGCAAGCCCTGCACCGCAGGTAGCGGCCACGATTGCCCGGGTCAGGCGGTAATTCCAGACAATGCCTTCGTCGATGGGGTCGAGGGGATAGCCAGCCGCCCACAGCTTGTTGGCCAGCACCTGAACGATCACCGGCAGGCTGATGGACGTCTCGCCGATGGCCACGCCCGCCAGCACCGCCATCACCAACAAAGCGATGGCCCACGTGCCATGACCGAACATTCGGGTGACACTCGACCGGAACATGCGCACTGATGTCATTGGGCGTGAGTGGCCTGAGCGAGCTGTTCAATGCCGTCAAACAGCCGGACGCCGGATTCCATGGCGCTGGCATCCATGATCACGATGCGGTTGTGCTTCACCGCATCCATGTTGCGGGTGACCGGGTCTGAGCGCAGAAACGCCAGCTTCTTTTCGTGGTCGTCTGCCGGGAAGCGGCGACGGTCCATGCGCGCGATGACCAGCACGGTCGGGTTGGCCTTGGCGATGGTTTCCCAGCCCACGGTCGGCCACTCCTCGTCGGAGTCGATGACGTTGCGCATGCCGAGGGTGTCGAGCATGAAATTGGGGATGCCTTTGCGTCCTGCCACGTACGGGTCGACATTGATGTCCGGGCTGGAGAACCAGAACACAGCCGAGACAGGCGGATTGGCGTAGGCGTTTGCTTGTGCCACGGCTTGGGCCAGGCGGGTCTGGTAGTCAGTAATCAGCTGCTCGCCACGCGCCTGCACGTCGAAAATCTGTGCCAGCTGCCGCACGCTTTTGTACAGCGTGTCAATGCGGAAGGCCTCAAGGCGCGTTCCATCGGCGCCGACACGGTTGTTCTTGCCCTCACAGTCGGACGGCAGGATATAGGTCGGGATACCCAAATCGCGAAACTGCTCACGCGTGCCGACGGCACCCTGCGGCCCGACCATCCATTCAAACTGCACCGGCACGAAATCCGGGCGTTTGCCAATCACCGATTCGAAACTTGGGGCGTTGTCCGCCAGTCGATCAATGCCCTCGTTCACGGTTTGGAACTGGGGCAAGACAGGGTTGAACCACAAGGAGGTGCCGACGACGTGCTTGCCCAAGCCCAGCGCATACAGCATTTCGGTGGCCGACTGGCCAATGCTCACGGTTTTCTGTGGGGCGTGGGGGAAGGTCAACGCTTCGCCGCAGTTGTCCACGGTCAGTGGGTAGACCGTCGAGGCTGCAAGGGCGCCGGTGGGCAGGGCCAGCGTGACGAGCAGGGCGGCGAGGCGGCGCAGCGGCATGAACAGCGATCTCCAGAAAACCTGAATGCGTGGCGAAGCAGGCGCTGGAAAGTCCATCCCGACGGGCGCCCCGGAAAAAGGGGGCAGCACCGATTGCGCGCGACGCGCGAACGGGTGTCCTTCCCCGGACACCCCGCCGGTGAATGAATATGCTGGCCGGCAGGTCTCCTGACTGGCGCATCAACGCCGTGCTTCGGCCTTCCCGGGCGGACCCAGTGGCAAACAGGAAGCAGGGCTCAGCGCCTACAGTTGCGGGGACAGTTCCAGTTCAGCGCGA
>NZ_DASVUM010000154.1:0-96209 GCF_036387035.1 Pseudomonas sp.
AAGTTTTCAAAGTTTCCTTATCAACTTCAACCACTTGCGCTTCGTTCGACTTGGCGTCTCACGTCAGCGGGAGGCGAATTCTACAGCGTTACAACCTGCTGTCAACTGCCTTTTTCACCGCTGTCGATTCAAGCATCTGAACCGAAGCATTCCTCGCTGCTTACTTCGTCCAACTCTTTGATTATCAAGGAGTTTTCCGTTTCGTCTGCGCCGGAAGTGGGGCGAATTATAAACAGATCCAGAGGGGCGTCAACACCTTTTTTAATGAAACTGTCATATCGGTCAAAAATAGCTTAAACGGCGAGCAGTTTGGCCAATTGCCCGCCGAAACCCCTAAAGACTAGGGAAGGCGAACTGCGACGCCTCGTGACTGGCGCGCTGTGGCCAGCGCTGGGTAATTGCCTTGCGACGTGTATAGAACCGAACGCCATCGGGACCGTAGGCATGCAGATCGCCAAACAGTGAATGCTTCCAACCACCAAAGCTGTGATAGGCCACAGGCACTGGCAGCGGAACGTTCACACCCACCATACCGACTTCAATCTCGTCACAGAACAAGCGCGCCGCTTCGCCGTCGCGGGTAAAGATGCACGTACCGTTGCCATATTCATGATCGTTTATCAGTTGCATGGCGTGTTCGAGACTCTCTACACGCACGATGCAAAGCACCGGACCGAATATCTCTTCTCTATAGATACGCATTTCAGGGGTCACATGGTCGAAAAGGCAGCCTCCCAAAAAGAAGCCTTCCTCATGCCCAGGTACCGTCAGGCCTCGACCGTCAACGACCAACTTCGCACCCGCCCCGACGCCGCCTTCTATATAGCTGCTGACTTTATCCCTATGCTGCCCGGTCACCAGAGGGCCCATATCAAGACCGTTTGACGTCCCGGCGCCGATTTTCAGCCCGTTGATTTGCGGCACCAACTTGGCGACCAACGCATCAGCCACCTGATCTCCCACGCACACGGCAACGGAAATTGCCATGCAGCGCTCGCCACATGAACCATAGGCCGCGCCCATAAGTGCGCTCACGGCGTTGTCCAGATCCGCATCGGGCATCAGCACCGCATGGTTCTTCGCCCCGCCCAATGCCTGTACTCGCTTGCCGCGCGCAGTGGCTTGCATGTAGATGTACTCGGCGACCGGCGTAGAGCCGACAAAACTCAGCGCTTTGACTTCAGGGGCTTCGATCAGAGCATCGACCGCGACCTTGTCGCCGTGCACGACATTCAGCACGCCCTTCGGCAATCCGGCTTCATGCAGCAACTCTGCAATTAAGAGTGTCGAGCTGGGATCTCGCTCGGAGGGTTTGAGGATGAAACAGTTGCCACACGCGATTGCCAACGGGTACATCCACAGGGGGACCATCGCGGGGAAGTTGAACGGGGTGATGCCGGCCACCACCCCCAGCGGTTGGAAGTCCGACCAGGCATCAATATTCGGTCCGACGTTGCGGCTGTATTCACCCTTTAGAATCTCAGGCGCCGCGCTGGCGTATTCGACATTCTCGATACCGCGCTTGAGCTCTCTCGCTGCATCTTCGAGGGTTTTGCCGTGCTCTTCGCTGATCAGTCGAGCGATAGCTGCCTCGTTCTGCTCCAACAGCTGCTTGAAACGGAACATGACCTGCGCCCGCTTGGCAGGCGGCGTATTGCGCCACGCGGGAAACGCGGCCTTGGCTGCGTCGATCGCCTGTTGAACGGTTTCGCGACTCGCCAGAGGTACCGTGCGAATGGCCTGGCCCGTTGACGGGTTGAAGACGTCGGCGGTGCGATCGTTATCCGTGACTAACTCGCCGTTAATCAGGTGGCAAATGGTGCTCATGCATAACTCCGGAGATATCAGCCCAAGCGCTTGCGAAGAAGCGCCGGGGAACGTGCAAAATGGGGTCAGTCGATTTGACTCAGGGCTTCGCCGACCGCATCAAACATACGGTCGAGGTCTTCATGCTTGCTGTTGAAAGTCGGCCCGAACTGGAGGGTGTCGCCGCCAAAACGCACATAGAAGCCTGCTTTCCACAGCCTCATGGCCGTCTCGAAAGGGCGCACGATGGCATCGCCGTCGCGCGGTGCAAGCTGGATTGCGCCTGCGAGGCCGTAGTTACGGATGTCGACGACGTTTTTGCTGCCCTTCAGACCATGCAAAGCGTTTTCGAAATGGGGCGCGGTTTCGGCCACTTGCTGCACCAGGCTCTCGCGCTGAATGATCTCCAGCGCTGCCAAGCCGGCGGCACAGGCAACCGGATGCGCTGAATAGGTGTAACCATGGGGGAATTCGACGGCGTACTCGGGCGTGGGCTGATTCATGAACGTCTGGTAAATCTCGGTGCTGGCAATCACGGCCCCCATCGGGATGGCACCGTTGGTGATCTGCTTGGCAATACACATCAGGTCCGGCGTCACCCCAAAGCTGTCGGCGCCGAACATCGATCCGGTACGGCCAAAGCCGGTAATGACCTCATCGAAGATCAGCAGAATATTATGTTGGTCACAGATCTCGCGAAGACGCTTGAGGTACCCCTGCGGCGGAACAATCACGCCGGCAGACCCCGCCATGGGTTCGACGATTACCGCTGCGATGTTCGACGCGTCGTGCAGTTCGATCAGCTTGAGCATTTCATCGGCCAGCGCGATACCGCCCTGCTCCGGCATGCCCCGGGAATAGGCGTTGCTGGCGAGTAGCGTGTGCGGCAGATGATCGACGTCCATCAATTGCCCGAACATCTTCCGATTGCCGTTAACGCCACCCAGACTGGTGCCCGCGATGTTGACGCCGTGGTAGCCGCGGGCCCGGCCGATCATCTTGGTTTTGGTCGCCTGGCCTTTCAGGCGCCAGTAAGCACGCACCATCTTGACCGCCGTATCAGCACACTCTGATCCGGAATCGGTATAGAAGACATGATTGAGCTTGCCAGGGGTCAGCTCCGTAATTTTTTCGGCCAGCTGAAAGGACAGTGGGTGTCCGAACTGGAATCCAGGCGAGTAGTCGAGCGTACCCAGCTGCCGCGATACCGCTTCCTGGATCTCCTTGCGCGTATGCCCTGCCCCGCAGGTCCAGAGCCCCGACAGGCCATCATAGATCTTGCGGCCCTTGTCGTCCGTCAGATAGCTGCCTTCGGCGGCGACGATCAACCGTGGGTCACGGTGAAAATTCCGGTTCGCCGTATAAGGCATCCAGTGGGCGTCAAGCTTGAGCTGGCTCGCCAGCGACATGTCGGACGATTCGGGCATATTCATTGGAAGTAACCTCACTGGGCGTGGGTGGCCTGACTCCTGACTGAAGGCGGGAAGGAGCAGTGCCGGTTGCAGCTAAACTGCCACGGGCATAAAGTCTGGAAAATCCCGCTTTTACGATCTTCAGTTGACCGGCCACTAAACTATGAGCACCCGCCGTAACGATCCTTTGGCGCAGGTCAGCGATTTCGATATCCGTCTGCTGCGCATCTTTCGCAGCGTCGTTGAGTCCGGTGGCTTTTCTGCGGCGGAAAGCGCGCTGGGTATTGGACGCTCCGCCATCAGCCAGCAAATGAGCGATCTGGAGCAACGCTTGGGATTACGCCTTTGCCAGCGCGGTCGTGCGGGGTTTTCGCTTACGGAGGAAGGCCGCGAGGTTTATCAGTCATCGCTGCAGTTATTAAGCGCACTCGAAAGCTTTCGCACGGAGGTGAACGGCCTGCATCGACATTTGCGCGGGGAGCTGAATATCGGGCTGACGGACAATCTGGTCACCCTCCCCCACATGCGGATCACCCACGCGCTGTCTCATTTGAAGGAGCGTGGCCCGGACGTGCACATCAATATCCGCATGATCGCGCCCAGCGAAGTGGAGCAAGGTGTTCTCGACGGCAGCTTGCACGTCGGCGTCGTGCCGCAGGCCAGCGCGTTGTCGGGACTGGAGTATCAGCCGCTGTATAGCGAACGATCACTGCTGTATTGCGCGGTGGGCCATCCCCTGTTTTACGCGGACGACACGCAGCTCGATGACGAGCGACTGTCAGCGCAGGAGACCATCGCGCCGACCTTTCGTTTGCCGACCGAAATCCAGGCGCACTATCAAGCACTCAAATGCACGGCAAGCGCGTCGGATCGCGAAGGCATGGCGTTCCTTATTCTAACGGGGCGTTACATTGGCTATTTGCCCGATCACTACGCCAGCCTATGGGTGCAAGAGGGTCGGCTTCGAGCACTCAAGCCCAGGGCGCGGTATTACGACCTGAGCCTTGTGACGGTCACACGCAAAGGACGCCGCCCCCATTTGGTGCTGGAGAGTTTTCTGGAGAGTCTGGCTGCCACACAATGACGCCAGACGGATGCTTCGCTACGCCTGCGTCGTTCAGCCAAGCGGTCCGAAGTTGTCTATCCCGTTGACGGGCAAGCAGATAAGCCGAAGTGCAACTCAGTTAATTGATCAGTTGGACAGGTTTTTGCAGGAAGGCTGGATGTCGAAGCCCACCACAACCCGAGAGCCCAGCATGCAGCCTGACGCGCCAGACAAAAACGACCTGATCTACGGCCTGAATGACCGACCGCGTGCGGTGCCCGCCACTCTGGCAGCTGTCCAGCATGTGCTCGCTGCTTTCGTGGGGATTATCACACCTCCATTGATCATCGGATCGGCGCTTGGGCTCGGCGCGTACTTGCCTTACCTGATCAGCATGGCGTTGATGGTGTCTGGAGTGGGGACGTTTATCCAAGCGCGTCGGCCGTTCGGTATCGGCGCCGGCATGATTTGCCTGCAAGGAACCAGCTTCGCCTTTCTCGGCGCGGTGCTGTCGGCAGGCTTCATGGTCAAGCAACGTGGTGGCAGTGCGGAGGACGTCATGGCCATGGTGTTCGGCGTGTGCTTTTTCGGCGCCGTCGTACAAATTGTGCTGAGCCGCTTCATCGGTCAGTTGCGACGGGTGATCACGCCATTGGTAACCGGCATCGTCATCACGCTCATTGGTGTCAGCTTGATCAAGGTCGGAGTGACTGACCTGGGGGGCGGCTTCAACGCCCCGGATTTCGGCGAGCCGGTCAACCTGGCGCTCGGCGTATTTGTATTGGTCGTGATCATCGTCCTCAGCCGTTCGAATGCACCGTGGTTGCGGCTGTCGGCCATTATCATCGGGCTGGCAGCCGGCAGCATCGCGGCCTGGTTCAGTGGAAAGCTCGTGCCTCAATCCGTTGCCGACGTGGCGCTGGTGAGCATTCCGGTTCCCTTTCGCTTCGGATTCAGCTTTGACTGGACAGCTTTCCTTCCGGTCGCGCTGATCTATCTGATCAGCAGCATCGAAACCGTCGGCGACCTTACCGCCAACTGCATGCTTTCACGTGAACCCATCAAAGGCCCTCGCTATATCGCCCGGCTGAAGGGCGGTGTGCTGGGGGATGGCGTCAGTTGCATGATCGCAGCGACATTCAGCGCATTCCCGAATACGACCTTCGCCCAGAATAACGGTGTGATTCAGCTCACCGGCGTGGCCAGTCGATACGTGGGTCTGTACATCGGGGCGATCCTGTTTCTACTCGGGCTGTTCCCGGTGATCGGTGCGATTCTTCAGCAGATTCCCAAGCCCGTTCTTGGAGGCGCGACCTTGGTGATGTTTGGCAGCGTCGCGGCCGCGGGCGTCCGGATTCTTGCCCAGGCGCCGCTGGACCGCCGCAGTATGCTGGTCATCGCTACGTCGTTCGGCGTAGGGCTGGGCATCGCCGCGCAACCCACCCTGCTGCACCATTTACCACAACTGGTGCAAAGCCTGTTCGACTCGGCAATTACCAGCGGCGGGTTGACGGCGATCGTGATGTGTCTGGTACTTCCGGAAGCAAAGGAAACGAGCGAGGCCAAAAAACACGCAGATGAATCCTTTGAGCTCTGATTTACGCGGGCAACGCTTGTCGGATACCCGCGGGTGCGCTATGTGTTCACCGCGTCGCACCCAATGATCTGTCTGGAACCGCCCATGCCCCTTGAAGTCCCTGCTCACAGACCCAGCGCCACCAAACCGGCCAGCCGTATTCGGCAGAAGAATGAAGAAGCGATCCTCAAGGCAGCCGAGGACGAGTTTGCCCGTCACGGTTTCAAAGGCACCAGCATGAACACGATCGCGCAACATGCCGGACTACCCAAAGCCAACCTGCATTACTACTTCACCAACAAGCTGGGCCTGTACATCGCGGTACTGAGTAACATCATCGAGCTGTGGGACAGCACCTTTAACAACCTGAGCGCAGACGACGACCCGGCGCATGCGCTGACGCAATACATCCGCGCGAAGATGGAGTTTTCACGTCGCCAGCCACAAGCCTCACGCATCTTTGCGATGGAGATCATCAGTGGCGGGGAATGCCTGAGCCAGTATTTCAGCCAAGACTACCGCGAATGGTTTCAAGGGCGTGCCGCCGTTTTCCAGGCGTGGATAGACGCCGGCAAGATGGACCCTGTTGATCCGGTGCACCTGATTTTTCTGCTGTGGGGCAGCACCCAGCATTACGCTGACTTCGCCACGCAAATTTGCCAGGTCACCGGTCGCTCGCGGCTAACCAGGCAAGACATAGAGGCCGCTGGGGATAACTTGATCCGCATCATCCTCAAAGGCTGCGGGCTCACGCCTGCTTTATAGTCGTCTCCCTGAACAATGACGCGCGGTATGGATCTCCAATGTCTTTTACGCTCACCGGCCCCTGCGAGTTTCGCGAAGAGATTCGCAAGAGCCGTTTCATTACGCTCGCCGCACCTATCGACACCGCAGCCGATGCACAAGCGTTCATCGAGCAACACGGTGACCTGGACGCTACGCACAATTGCTGGGCCTGGAAGCTGGGCGCGCAGTACCGCAGCAATGACGATGGCGAACCGGGTGGCACGGCCGGGCGGCCGATACTTGCGGCCATTGATGCTCAGGATTTTGACCGGGTGGTTGTGCTGGTCATCCGTTGGTATGGCGGCATTCAACTGGGAACCGGCGGACTGGCGAGGGCCTATGGGGGAGGCGCCAACAAGTGCTTGCAGCAGGCTGATCGAGTACCGCTGATCAATCGTGTGTCACTGCAATTCGATTGCAACTTCAGCGAACTGGTGCTGATTAAGCTGCGAGTGTGCGAGCTTAACGGTCTGGTTGAGGATGAGCGCTTTAACGCGAACGGTGTCACGCTTTCAATTGCCTTGGGGCCCGAGCAAATTGAAACCCTTCAGCGCCAGTTGTCCGGGATCAGCCGTGGAAGAATTGTCTTGCAGCCGGCGCCATGAGACAGACGCGCACCTTGCGCATATACCCAACGCAGCTGAGCCGCATCGTTCATCCACACCGGCGAGCGCAGTTGCCCACATCTACTGTGCATCTGCCTGTGGACAAGCTGAGCACACCCGGCCGCAGGCCTTGATCCATAAGGCGTTGCGGAAATTGATCAATTTTTAGCCAAACCGGCAATCTGTGAATAAAACCAGCGTGAAAACAGGATGTTAGGAGTGTTGATGCCAGCACGGCCCTCGTATTTGCGGGGCTATGCACGTAATACGTGCCCACCCCCGACAGCTGTGGAGCGATCTGTGGATAACGTGTGCAGGACTTCAGGAATTGAGTCTGCGTCGATTGCGTATCGACTGACACCAATATCGGAAACGTCCACTCACACCTGTCGTCACCCTCTGTCATCCTGTCCCGCTAAGTGATGCGCCTCGCATGAACGCGGTCAGCTAATAGACCAAATTCCCGCCGAGCCACGATGTCCATCGTGTAGGTGAATTTATTCGTTTGTCTGTACAGGAGTCATTTCAATGCCCACCCCTAAAACAGCGCTGATCATCGGCGCTTCACGCGGCCTTGGCCTCGGATTGGTGAAACGTCTGACGGAACTGGGCTGGGAAGTCACCGCCACGGTCCGCGATCCCCAGAAGGCAGACGAGCTGAAAGCACTGCCAAATGTGCAACTGCAGACGCTGGACATCGACGAGCAGTCTTCTCTTGAAGTGCTGACCCACAACCTTAAGGGTCAGGCCTACGATCTGTTGTTCGTGAACGCTGGCGTGATGGGACCGATGCATCCCAATCCCACCGACGCCACCGCCGGCGAATTGGGTCAGCTGTTTCTCACCAACGCGGTCGCGCCGATTCGCCTGGCAAAGCGCTTTGTCGATCAGCTCCGCCCCGAGACCGGCGTGATTGCGTTCATGAGTTCGGTACTGGGCAGCGTCACCATGCCGGACGCGCCGGAGATGGCGTTGTACAAAGCCAGCAAAGCCGCGCTGAACTCGATGACCAATACCTTTGTGACGCAATTGGGCGAGAGCAAGCCCACCGTGCTGTCGATGCACCCTGGCTGGGTTCGTACCGCGATGGGCGGAGAAGGCGCCGATATCGACGTTGAAACCAGCGTGCGCGGGATCGTCGAGCAGCTGGAGCGCTTCGCCGGTAAAGGGGGGCATCACTTCGTGAACTACAAGGGCGAGACCATTCCCTGGTAATTGCGAGGCAAGTCGCGGCGGGCTGGGCTGTCGCGACTTGCCCACTGCTGCTGCAGCACTTTAGAATCCGCCCTCGCCTCGCAGCGCGTTCGACGCTGCGGCGACCCTGGATCAGCAGACAGGGCAACACTGAGCTGGCGACCTGAACACACTTTCAGAGGAGCCGGCCAATGCCCGCGATCCGTACCTGGTTGAAAAATCCCCTCGCCGTTTTCACGGCCAATGATCTCGATGCTCGCGGCGGCCTTGTGATCGAAGGCGGCGTGATCGTTGAAATGCTCGCGGCGGGGCAAGTCCCTTCGCAGCCGTGTGACCACCTGTTCGATGCGCGCGAGCACGTTCTGCTGCCCGGCCTGATCAATACGCACCACCACTTCTATCAAACCCTGACCCGCGCCTGGGGCCCGGTGGTCAATCAACCATTATTCCCCTGGCTGAAAACCCTGTACCCGGTGTGGGCGCGGCTGACCCCGCAAAAACTCGCACTGGCCAGCAAGGTCGCGCTGACCGAGTTGCTGCTGTCAGGCTGCACCACCGCCGCGGACCATCATTATCTGTTTCCTCAGGGTCTGGAGGACGCCATTGATATCCAGGTGGAAAGTGTGCGCGAGCTGGGCATGCGCGCAATGCTGACGCGGGGGTCGATGACGCTGGGTGAGGCAGACGGCGGCCTGCCACCCCAGCAAACCGTCCAGCAAGGCCAAGTGATTCTGGATGACAGTGTGCGGTTGATCGAGACCTACCATGAGCGGGGTGATGGCGCGCAGATCCAGATCGCGCTGGCCCCGTGTTCACCATTTTCCGTAACGACCGAGATCATGGCCGAAAGCGCGGCCCTGGCCGAGCGGCACGACGTGCGTCTGCACACGCACCTGGCCGAAACCCTGGACGAAGAGGACTTCTGCCTTCAGCGCTTCGGTTTGCGGACGGTGGATTATCTGGACAGCGTCGGCTGGCTGGGACCTCGTACCTGGCTGGCCCACGGCATTCACTTCAACACCGAAGAGATCGCTCGCCTGGGTAAAGCGCGCATCGGAATTTGTCATTGCCCGAGCTCGAACATGCGTCTGGCCTCCGGTATCTGCCCCACGCTGGACCTGTTTGATGCTGGATCGCCGATTGGTTTGGGGGTGGACGGCTCGGCGTCAAACGACGCCTCCAACATGATGCTTGAAGCGAAACAGGCGCTGTACCTGCAGCGCTTGCGCTATGGGGCGGAGAAGATCACGCCGGAGCGGGTATTAGGCTGGGCCACCAAGGGCTCCGCGCAATTGCTGGGGCGTCACGACATCGGCGAGTTAGCCGTGGGCAAACAGGCTGATCTGGCGCTGTTCACGCTTGATGAGTTGCGCTTCTCCGGCAGCCACGATCCGCTCTCAGCGCTGTTGCTGTGCGGCGCGGACCGCGCAGATCGGGTGATGATCAACGGCCAATGGCGGGTGATTGGCGGTCAGGTTGAAGGTCTGGACCTGAAGCAGTTGATCGCAGACCACCGACAGGCAGCTGCGGAATTGATCAAGGGTTAACGCGTCGTTCAGCGATAACGGCTACGAGGAGTGAGACCTTCACTGCTCGTAGCCGGTGTAAAGACGAACCCCAGCTATAGACCCATCAGGGACAGCATGATGAACGTCGCAAACAGCACGAAATGCGTCATGCCTTCGATGGCGTTGGTTTCGCCATCGTTGAGGTTGATGGCGCACACCAGCAGGGTGACGAAGATCATCACTGTCTGCACTGGCGTCATCGCCATCTGAAACGCCTGGCCGCTGTAAAGGGCCATGCCCTCCATCACCGGCACAGTCAGGATGACCGTCGACAGCGAAGCACCCAGAGCGATGTTCACCACCGACTGCATGCGGTTTGCCAGCGCTGCGCGCAACGCGGTGAGAATCTCCGGCGCTGCCGAAATGGCTGCCACCAGAATCGCCGTCATGACAGGCGGCGCGCCGCTGCCTTCCAGGCCCAGATCGACGGCTTTCGACATGACCTCGGCCAACGCGCCAATCACCACCACGCCGAAGACCAGCGTGGCAATGGAACGCGTCAGGTTTACTTCCTCGTGCGCGTCTTCGGTCTGATCCTTGCGACGCTTCTTGTCAGGGTAGCTGTAGCTAAAGAAATAACTGTGCGGTCCGACCTGCATGCGCAGAAACAGGGCGTAAAGCAGGATCATTGCGCCAATGGTGAAGGCCGAATACAGCTTCCACTTCCCTTCGGGTATGAATTCCGGCACCACCATTGAGACCGCCATAGCGGTCAAAATCATCACGCTGTAGGAGCGCGCGGAGTTGTCGTTGTAGGACTGTTCACCGTGTTTGAGCCCGCCCATCAACGCGGCGAGACCCAGGATGCCGTTGATGTCGAGCATCACGGCGGAATAGATCGTGTCCCGAACCAGCGTGGGTGAGGGTTCGTTGCTCATCATGATCGCCAGAATCACGACCTCCACCAGCACCGCTGACAACGTCAGGATCATGGTGCCGTAAGGATCACCCACCTTTTCCGCCAGCAGCTCTGCATGATGAGCCACCCGCAACGAGGCGCAGATGATGAATCCCACCAGGGCGATGCCTGCGATCAGCGCGACGGTATGACCGTGGCTGAGCAACTGGTGCTCGTAGAAGTACGCGAAAAAGGTCGCAATCACTGCCAGTAGAAGAAACTTTTCCTGCTTGAGAATCGTGCCCATCGCTGCCTTTTAGCCCTTTGCGACCCTGGCCGCACATCCATGAAGTGAAGTTTGCTGAAGCGTTTGAGAGTGCTGTTGTAAACAAAGGTTTCAAGACAGGTTAGCAGCGGGTCGCGACACATCGTCGCGCCAACCGCCGAAATTCGCCTGAGGCCTGAGCTCACGTGCCGCCTCCACACCCCGGAAATACCCGCGACTGCTGGCCATCAACAGCAAAATCCATGGCAATGCGAGCGGGTAAGCGTTTGAACCGGCCGGTCAGGTTTTACCCAGCCTGCTCCCCTGAATCTGTAGAATGCCCGTCATTGCACCTTATGAGACGAGCCCATGTACGATTGGTTGAACGCCCTGCCCAAGGCAGAACTGCACCTGCATCTGGAGGGCTCGCTGGAGCCGGAACTGTTGTTCGCCCTGGCCGAGCGCAACAAGATCGCCCTGCCCTGGACGGACGTCGAAACCCTGCGAACGGCCTATGCCTTCAACAATCTGCAGGAGTTTCTCGACCTTTATTACCGCGGGGCCGACGTGCTGCGCACCGAGCAGGATTTCTACGACCTGACCTGGGCTTATCTGGAGCGCTGCAAGGCGCAGAACGTCATCCACACCGAGCCGTTCTTCGATCCGCAGACCCACACCGACCGCGGCATTCCCTTTGAAGTCGTGCTCAACGGTATCGCCGGGGCGTTGAAAGATGGCAAGGACAAGCTCGGTATCGGCAGCGGCCTGATTCTGAGTTTCCTGCGTCACTTGAGCGAAGACGAAGCGCAGAAGACCCTCGACATGGCCCTGCCATACCGTGACACCTTCGTGGCCGTCGGCCTGGACAGCTCGGAGATGGGCCATCCGCCGAGCAAGTTCAAGCGCGTGTTCGATCGCGCTCGCAGCGAGGGTTTCCTGACCGTTGCCCATGCGGGTGAAGAAGGTCCGCCGGAATACATCTGGGAAGCACTGGATTTGCTGAAAATTCAGCGCATCGATCATGGCGTGCGTGCAATCGAGGACGAGCGCCTGATGCAGCGCATCATCGACGAACAGATCCCGTTGACGGTCTGCCCGCTGTCCAACACCAAACTCTGCGTTTTCGACCACATGGCCCAGCACAACATTCTCGACATGCTCGAGCGCGGCGTGAAAGTGACCGTCAACTCCGATGACCCGGCGTACTTCGGTGGCTACGTCACCGAAAACTTCCATGCGCTGCATACCCACTTGGGCATGACCCAGGATCAGGCCAAGCGTCTTGCGCAAAACAGCCTAGACGCGCGTCTGATCAGGCACTGATCACTCACGCTGCTGATAAATGGCGTGTGGATATTCCGCTCCACACGCCGCGCCTCGCTCTCCACCCTCTTACGCCGCCGAAGCGATCTTGCTGATTTCCCGCTGACCATTGGAAGAGACCTGCAGCGTACTGGCTTCTTCTGTCGTCCGCAGCCAGCCCAGTTGCATGAACAGTTGCAAAAGTCCTGCCCCCAACGCGCCTCCCAGGTGGGGCCGGCTTTCATGGCAGTCGACACAGGCGCACACGGCTTCGCGCCGTCTGTGGGCCAGCGCGGGGATAAAAATGCCACGTTCGGCAAAACGGGAGATGCCAACGCTGGTGACTTCAAGCCGGTGCTCGGACTGTTCGATCCAGCCCGCACCCAACATTCGCACGTACAGCTCCGCGCCCATCTCGCCACCCAGATGATCCGCGCAGATACTGGCGCGGCACAACGGTAAGGGCGGCAATGGTTGGGCCATGCTGCGGCTGATCACATCAGCGCTCACCATTGACGCACTGACCAGCGCCTGCACGGCGGTGCGGACTTCCGGCGCCGCGAGCCTGAAGTAACGCTTTCGGGCGCGGACCTCATGCCTCAACAAGCCACCTGCAGCAAGGCGCGCCAGATGCGCTCCGGCAGAAGACGTCGACAGACCCACCAGCGAAGCCACCTCATCGGCCGCCCGCGATGCTCCGTCCATCAGCGCCCAGACGATCGCACTGCGTTTGGGGTCGGCGAGCAACGCAGCGATCTGGCTGATGCAAGGTACAATTTCCATGTCTTCACTCCCTGTTGAACATTGTCTAAGCGGACCGGCCCCATGCGCAGATCGACGCGTTCCTGTGCGCAGGATTACGGGCGTGTTCAGTCGAAAGCGCCAGGCCGTTGCGAGGTCATCATCATCGGTTTAAGGCGAATGCGGACCTTGATTTAAGTCATGCCATACGAACTCTGATCACCATAACTTGCAGGCCATACAGATATGGGCGCCCGAGCAATGCAGTTCAAAGTGAACATTAAATCGGATCCATGAAGGCGCTTAGTATAAGTCCTGGATTCGGTCGGAGGATCAGCGCTTCCACCGTTCAGCCTTGGTTTGTGGGCAGTATTGGAGAAGGTTCTGCACAATCCGTGCTGGCCATCCATTGCACAGCGGCGGCCAAATGGCCGCAACCCCAATGAGCGCGGGGGCATTACGCCGGGGCTAGAGGATCAGCCACTTGACGTCAGGGCAGTTGCCTACACTGATAACTCCTAAAACCTTCAATAAAATAATCTCTGGCTGGGACGTATCAGGCGGCAACTGTTTGCAGTAGAACACTCAAATAAAATCTGGATTTTATTTGCTGTAAGAAGTTTCCAGCTCATAAGTAGTTAGCAGCCATATATAAGCCGCTCTTTTTCAACAAGCTGAACACGCTTGTACAGGCGCACATTAAACCTACGCAAGATCGGCAACGCGTTACGTTGCCGACGTCGGTTTAGATCCTCACATCTGCGTGGGGAATCAGCGCATCTCGCTTCTGCTGGGCCCGGCGAGTGATCACCGAAAGCGTCACAGCCAATACACCGCACAGCGTAATGACGGTCGCCATCGGCACCGCCGTTCCGTCATGCAGTACGCCAACCAGTGCCGCCGCGCCCGCTGCGACACTGAACTGCAGGCAGCCCAACAACGCCGATGCGCTGCCCGCCCGTTTGCCCTGCCCGCTCATTGCGCACGCCGAAGCATTGGGGATGATGCAGCCGAGGCTGGCGATGTAGATGAACAGCGGAATCAGCAAAGGCCACAGCTTTTCGGTGTGCAGGGATGCAATGCTCAGCAGTACGACGGCGGCAGCGAGGTAAATCCAGACGGTCCGCGACAGCAGCCACGCCGGACCATAGCGGCCAACGAGGCGGGCGTTCACTTGAGCGATGAGGATGAAGCCTGCGGCATTGATACCGAACAACCAGCCGTAGTGTTCCGCAGGTACGCCGTAGAGCTTGATGAAAACGAAAGGTGAGCCTGCGATGTAGGAGAACATCCCGGCCATCGCAATTCCGCCAGTGAGCGCATGGCCCAGGAAGATCCGGTCACCCAGCAAATTCCAGTACGACCCTAGTGCGCCGGAGAGCGGCAGTCGCGGGTGCCCGGCCGGCATGCTTTCCGGCAGCCCTCTGAAGACAGCCACCGCTGTGAGTGCGCTGAACACCGTCAAGGTTAAAAAGATGGCCTGCCAGCCCACGACGTTGACCAACAGTCCACCCAGCATCGGGGCCAGAATCGGCGCCAGGCCCATGACCAGCATCAATTGCGAGAACACCTTGGCCGAGTCAACCGGCGAGCACTTGTCACTGACGATCGCCCGCGACAGCACCATGCCGGCACAACCGCCCAACGCCTGAACGAAGCGGGCCGCAATCAGCCACTCAAGCGAAGGCGCCAAGGCGCAAGCCAGTGATGCGAGGGTGAACAAGCCGACGCCAAACAGCAGCGGAATCCGGCGACCGAAACGATCGGCGATCGGGCCATAGGCAAGTTGGCCGATGCTCAGCCCGAGGAAATACGAGGCCAGCGTCAGCTGAACGTGTTTCTCGTCGGTGCCGAACGCCAGAGCGATAGCCGGGAAACCTGGCAGGTAAAAGTCGATGGCTAACGGGCCGAAGGCGCTGAGCGCGCCAAGGATCAGGATCGTTCTGAGGTTCATTAATCTTCCTAAACGGTTTTGCGCAGCGCGACAGTTTAACAACCTTGAATCTGCACGGCCCCCTCACAGGGCGATTACGCGCATTTTTTTCAGGGCCTCGCCTTCAGGCAAATACGCGGAACTTATCGCGCGTGACCGAGCATCGGTTAATGGATTTCCTACAGCGTTTTTACCAATAACTCACACAAGCGCTTCTAAACTTTTCTCAAGCAGTGAGGAATTCAAAATGAAAGCGCGTTGGGCTGTGCTGTGGTGCGTTGTACTCATCGCCGGATGTCAGTCTACTCACGACCAGTTGTTGGCCGAAGGTTACCCGCCGGCATTTGCTGATGGTTTTCAGGATGGCTGCGGAAGCGGCCGGCAGTCCATCGACGTTATAAAGGGGCAATTTAAAAAGGACGTCCCGCGTTACCTGCGTGACACCCTCTATGCCCAAGGCTGGTCAGACGGATTTCGCCAGTGCCAGGCACAACTGGCCAACCGCAATGTGCAGGATCAAGGCCGCGACAGCATCTGGAATGATCGCGACCGCGACTGGGAACACCGGCGGACCCAGGACGCCGCCAAAGCCTACCGTTCTCACTGAACTGCCTGACGTGGCGGGATGCGAGTGAAACTATCGAGGACCGGCAGTGGCCCAATGTGACTAAGCCATTAACTGGAGCCCCGTCATGAGTCGCGCCTTCGTCAACGAAGACAACGCCGCCGCGCAGGTTAGCCCGCCGATTGAACGGCAGATCAGCACCAACACCAATTACGTCACCCCGCGTGGTCTTGGCCAACTGCACGATCAGGTCGCGCGGCTTCAAGCGCAGTACAGCGAAGAGAACGCCCTGGGTGATGACGCTGACAAACAGCGCATGGCGGAAATCGAACGCGACCTGCGTTACTTCAACCAACGCCTGCAGAGCGCCCAGGTTGTCAGCACCACGGCCTCCCCCGACAGGGCTCAGATTGGCAGCTGGGTCGCCTTTGCCGACGAGGACAACGTTGAACAACGCGTGCAGCTGGTTGGCGAGGATCAGGCCGATGCCGGCAGTCAACTGATCAACTGGGCTTCACCGCTGGGCAAGGCATTGCTGGGTAGCCAGGTTGGGGACGAAGTGACGTGGAAGCGCCCGGTCGGTGACGTGGTGATCGAAGTCGTAGGAATCGAAGCCGGAGATTGAACACGCCAAGTGACAATTCGGCAGGCACAAAAAAACGGAGCTCGAAGGCTCCGTTTTTTTTGACACCAAACCCAATCAGGCCAGCTTTTTGTGACGCACGCGGTGCGGCTGAGCGGCTGCGTCGCCGAGACGCTTCTTGCGGTCGGCTTCGTACTCGGTGTAGTTGCCTTCGAAGAACACCGCTTGCGAATCGTCTTCGTACGCAAGGATGTGAGTCGCAACACGGTCAAGGAACCAACGATCGTGAGAGATCACAATGGCGGCGCCCGGGAAGTCCAGCAGGGCCTCTTCGAGGGAACGCAGTGTTTCTACGTCGAGGTCGTTTGACGGTTCGTCGAGCAGCAAGACGTTGCCACCCTCCTTCAACGTCAGCGCCAGGTGCAGACGGCCACGCTCACCGCCGGACAGATCCTTCACAAACTTCTGCTGGTCGCCGCCCTTGAAGTTGAAACGGCCGACATAGGTGCGCGAAGGGATTTCATAGTTGCCAATCTTGATTTGATCGGAGCCGTCGGAAATCTGCGCGAACACCGTCTTGCTGCCGTCCAGGTCATCGCGGCTCTGGTCAACGCAGGCCAGTTGTACGGTTTCGCCGACTTCAATGGAACCGGAGTCTGGTTGCTCCTTGCCCATCAGCATGCGGAACAGCGTCGACTTACCGGCACCGTTACCGCCGATTACACCAACAATGGCGCCTTTAGGCATGGAGAACGACAGGTTGTCGATCAGCACGCGATCGCCGTAGCCCTTGGTGACGTTTTTGAACTCAATGACCTTGTCGCCCAGACGCGGACCGGCCGGGATGTAGATCTCGTTGGTCTCGCTGCGCTTCTGGAATTCCTGCGACTGAAGCTCTTCGAAGCGCTGCAGACGGGCTTTGGATTTCGACTGACGGGCCTTGGCGCCTTTACGCACCCACTCGAGCTCTTCCTTCATGGCCTTTTCATGGGCCGACTGCTGCTTGGATTCGGCAGCCAGACGATCGGATTTGGCTTCAAGCCAGCCGGAATAGTTGCCTTCGTATGGAATGCCCGCGCCGCGGTCGAGTTCCAGAATCCAGCCTGCCACGTTGTCGAGGAAGTACCGGTCGTGCGTGATCGCAACCACGGTGCCCGGGAAATCGTGCAGGAAGTGCTCGAGCCAGGCGACAGAGTCGGCGTCCAGGTGGTTGGTCGGTTCGTCCAGCAGCAACATGTCGGGTGCCGACAGCAACAAGCGGCACAAGGCCACACGGCGCTTCTCACCACCGGACAGGTGTTCAACCTTGGCGTCCCAGGCCGGCAGACGCAGCGCATCGGCGGCAACTTCCAGCTGGCGCTCAAGATTGTGGCCATCGCTGGCTTGCAGGATCGACTCAAGCTTGGCCTGTTCGGCGGCCAGCTTGTCGAAATCCGCATCCGGCTCGGCATAGGCGGCATAGACTTCGTCCAGACGCGCTTGAGCGTCCTTGATCACGCTGACTGCTTCTTCAACCACTTCACGTACGGTTTTGGTCGGGTCGAGCTGCGGCTCCTGCGGCAGGTAGCCGATGTTCAGCTCAGGCATCGGGCGCGCTTCACCGTCAAACTCGGTGTCGACACCGGCCATGATTTTCAGCAGCGTGGATTTACCCGACCCGTTGAGGCCGAGGACGCCGATCTTGGCGCCGGGGAAAAACGAGAGTGAGATATTTTTCAGGATTTCCCGCTTCGGCGGAACAACTTTGCTCAGCCGATGCATGGTAAATACGTATTGAGCCATGGAATGAAAACCTGGAGTGGGACGGTGAATAAAGGCGCGCGCTTGGCGCTGCGTCGCGAAAAAATGCTTTTATCTTCGCGCTTCAACTTGCCCTGGCGCGATTTCAGGCCTTGAATTGATCAGAGCCGGACCGGCCTGGCAGGGACAACCTTCCGAGGACCGGTGATAAAGCTGGAGCAATGCTTGCAGTGTTATCGACCAGCAAGTGAGCCGTGCAGAAACCGGGCGCGTCGCGCGTGGCGCAAAGCTACCCGAATGCACGCAACAGGGCAAACCGTCCAGCCCATTAGCGCTGGCACTTAGCCACAGCTCGGTGGCATGCTAGCCGCCTTTTGCGCACCGGGCTTATAGTGCGTCACGCACATGCTGATTCAGTCCAGTAGTCAGGATCACAGTTTGTTCAAACCGACCCCCATCTCACCCCTGCGCCCGTCCGATAGCGCAACGACCGTGCCTTTAAGAGGCTCGCTCAGAGGTGCGCTCGCGGTGCTGGTCCTGATGATGTTGATGCTGCTTTTGTGGCAGATGATCGAGCAGTTCCAGCAGTCCCAGATTCGTCAGCACACGCGCAGCATTGATTACAGCGTGCAGTTGGCCGATCGGCTGAACCTGAACATGGCCCTGAACGCGCAAGTGGCCCTGAATGTGCTCGACGAAGCGCGCGACAACGTGCAATCCGCCGATGTTACAGCGGCCGCACTGGCCAGCCTGCGCCAATCCCTGCCGGCGCTGAAAAGCCTGGCCTGGCTCGATGGCAGCGGCAATGTCAGCGCCGACAGCGACGGCGAAGCCCGTGACGTCGGCTTTCTGACTCAGATCCACCCCGTTATCCAGGGCCATCCGTATTTTTATGCCAACGATCCGGGCGCCTCGACGTTCTATCTGTTCGTGCGCCAGCCAGGCACCGCCAATGATGGTTATTGGGCGCTGCGGCTTAAGCCCGACATTCTGAAATCCCTCACCCGTCAGAGCGATCTGGATTACCAGCCGGTGTGGCTACTGGAAGACATCGGCAACCACCGTCCCCTTTACAAAAACCTCCTCGATGCCAATCAGTCCGCGGACGGTCCGTTGCAGACCGTCCTGTTGCAACCGCTGGCCCACAGCGACTGGCAACTGCGTGGACTCTTCGATCCGCAGAAGGCGCGTCAGACGCTGCTCTTCCCGCTCATCGCCAAATGCCTGCTCGCCCTGCTCTGCTCTGTTATCCCGCTGTTTGCGTTGCGCAGCCTGCGCCGCCGCCAACTTCAGCTGCATGAAAGCCGTCGCCGCTACAAAGAGATTTTCGAAGGCACCGGCGTCGCGTTGTGCGTCCTGGACATGTCCGGCCTCCCGTCTTGCCTCAAGCCGCTTCAGATGAGCAGCGGCGAAGAACTGAAGGCGCGCCTGGCCGGTCACCCCGAGGAGATCGCCGGGCTGCTTCACCAACTGCGCATCACTGAGGTTAACGATGTCGCCGCTCAACTGTTGCGCGCCGAATCGGCACAGCATGTCTGGCAGCAACTGATCGAAGGTTGCCCCCGCGCCGGGGAGGGTATCGGCCTGCAAATATTGCAAGCCATCCTCGACGGTCAGCGCCAACTGGAGCTCGAAATGCGGATCACCGGCGCGCAAGGCGGCGATCAGTACCTGTGGCTGGTCATGCGTCTGCCGGAGCGATTTGAAGACTTCAGCGCCGTGATCCTCAGCATCAGCGATTTCACCAAACGCAAGCAGGCCGAGCTATCGCTGCAGGAGCGGGAGCGTTTTTGGTCAGATGTTGTGCGCACCGTTCCCGACCATTTGTATGTGCAGGATGTGGTCACCCGGCGAATGATTTACAGCAACCATCATCTCGGCCAGACGCTGGGTTACAGCCGCGCCGAGCTGGACGAGATGGGTGAATACTTCTGGGAGCGTCTGCTGCACCCGGACGATGTCAGCGCATACGAGCAATTACGCCGCGCGCATGACCAGCCGGGCAACAGCGAGACGGTCCAACGCCAGCTGCGGTTTCGCGACATACATGATGATTGGCGCCTGTTGGACATCCGCGAACAGGCGCTGGCCGCGGACAACGACGGCCAGGTCAGGCGCATCGTGGGCGTCGCCAAAGACATCACCGAGCAAGTGGGCGCCAGCCAGTCCCTGCGCGAGAGCGAACAGCGCTACCGCATGCTGGCGGAAAGCATCAGCGACGTGATTTTCTTCACCGATCGCCAGTTGAAGGCCAATTACATCAGCCCATCGGTCAATACGGTTTTGGGCCACAGCGCCGAGTGGATTCTGCAAAACGGCTGGAAGGGAATCATTGCCAACCCTCAGCAACTCAGCGGGTTCAACGCGCTGCTTCAGCGGATCGGTAAAGCGTTGAACAAACCCGAGGAGCTGGCGGATCTGCGCAGCGAAATCACCACCCGGCTTTTCCTGTTCGACTGCCTGCGCGCTGATGGCCGCAAGATTGCCGTGGAACTGCGCATGGTGCTGGTGTGGGATGAATCCGCGACGTTTAAAGGCGTTCTCGGCGTGGGACGTGATGTCAGTCAGCAGCGGCGCGCCGAAAAAGACCTGCGCATGGCGGCAACGGTATTTGAACACTCGACGTCGGCCATTCTGATCACTGACCCTGCGGGCTACATCGTGCAGGCGAACGACGCGTTCACTCGGGTCAGCGGGTACGCCGTGTCACAGGTACTGGATCAGTTGCCGATGATGCTGACGGTCGAGAATCAGCAGGACGCGCACTTGGGTTACATCCTCAAACAACTGAGCCAGCGTGGCAGTTGGGAGGGTGAGTTATGGCTTAAGCGGCGCGACGGCGAGCACTACCCGGCATGGGTCGGAATTACAGCGGTGCTCGATGATGAAGGCGACCTGGCCAGCTATGTGTGCTTCTTCAGCGACATCAGCGAGCGCAAGGCCAGCGAGCAGCGTATTCACCGGCTGGCTTATTACGACGCGCTGACCCACCTGCCCAACCGCACGCTGTTTCAGGACCGACTGCACAGCGCGCTGCTACACGCCGAGCGTCAACACGCCTGGGTCGTGTTGATGTTCCTTGACCTTGATCGCTTCAAGCCGATCAACGACTCGCTGGGCCACGCCGCTGGCGACCGAATGCTTCAGGAAATGGCGCTGCGTCTGCTCGGGTGCGTTGCCGAGGACGACACCGTTGCACGCATGGGTGGCGACGAGTTCACGCTGCTGCTGCAACCCGGTGCAACTCAACAGGCGGCGCTGAACCGGGCCATTCATGTAGCCGAACAGATTCTCGCCAGCCTGGTGAAGCCTTTCGTGCTGGAAGGACGCGAGTTTTTCGTCACAGCGAGTATCGGCATCGCGCTCAGCCCTCAGGACGGCAACGAACTGAGCCAGCTGATGAAAAACGCCGACACGGCGATGTATCACGCCAAAGAGCGCGGCAAGAACAACTTCCAGTTTTATCAAGCCGACATGAACGCCAGCGCCCTCGAACGTCTGGAGCTGGAGAGCGACCTGCGCCATGCCCTGGAGCAAGGCGAGTTCACGCTCTATTACCAGCCGCAGTTCAGTGGCGACGGCAAACGTCTGACCGGCGCCGAAGCGTTGCTGCGCTGGCGTCACCCGGGTCGTGGCCTGGTGCCGCCCGTGGAGTTCATCCCCGTGCTCGAAGAGCTTGGGCTGGTGGTCGAGGTCGGCGAATGGGTGCTCCAGGAGGCTTGCCGCCAGTTGCGCGAGTGGCACCTGACGAGGGTTCGTGTGCCCAAGGTGTCGGTCAACATTTCCGCTCGGCAGTTCTCGGACGGTCAGCTGGGCACGCGCATCGCCGCCATTCTTCAGGAGACCGGCCTGCCGCCCGCCTGCCTCGAACTGGAATTGACCGAAAGCATCCTGATGCGTGAAGTCAGCGAAGCGATGCAGATTCTGGCCGGGCTCAAGCGGCTGGGCCTGAGCATTGCGATCGATGACTTCGGTACCGGTTACTCGTCGCTCAATTACCTTAAGCAGTTCCCCATTGACGTGCTGAAGATAGACCGCACGTTTGTCGATGGTCTGCCGTCCGGGGAACAGGATGCGCAAATCGCCCGGGCGATCATCGCCATGGCTCACAGCCTGAATCTGGCGGTGATCGCCGAGGGCGTGGAAACCCACGAGCAGTTGGAGTTTTTGCGCGAGCACGGCTGTGACGAGGTCCAGGGCTACCTGTTCGGCCGCCCCATGCCGGCGACACGGTTCGAGGCGCAATTCAGCAACGACGCGCTGTTTATGCTGGACTGAAGAAGACACCAATCACCCGTGGTGAGCTGGATGCTGCGTCAGTCTGGATGAAACCCGCTTGTCCTGCACATGACCCGCTTTCATATGCCAGATAAAACCCGATGGGTTAGAATGCCCCCCTTTTCTACTGCCCGATCCCCGAGGACCGCCATGTTCAGCCGCAATTTGACCATCGCCAAGTACGACTCCGACCTGTACGCCGCCATGGAACAGGAAGCCAAGCGTCAGGAAGATCACATCGAGCTGATCGCCTCGGAGAACTACACCAGCCCTGCCGTCATGGAAGCCCAGGGCTCGGTCCTTACCAACAAATACGCTGAAGGCTATCCAGGCAAGCGTTACTACGGCGGCTGCGAATACGTTGACATCGTCGAGCAGCTGGCCATCGACCGCGCCAAGCAACTGTTTGGCGCCGATTACGCCAACGTCCAGCCACACGCAGGTTCCCAGGCCAACAGCGCGGTGTACCTGGCGTTGCTTAACGCTGGCGATACCATCCTGGGCATGAGCCTGGCCCACGGTGGTCACCTGACCCACGGCGCCAGCGTTTCTTCCTCGGGCAAACTGTACAACGCCGTTCAGTACGGCATCGACGGCAATGGCCTGATCGACTACGACGAAGTCGAGCGCCTGGCCGTTGAGCACAAGCCTAAGATGATCGTTGCCGGTTTCTCGGCCTACTCGCAGATCCTCGACTTCCCGCGTTTCCGCGCAATCGCTGACAAAGTGGGCGCTTACCTCTTCGTCGACATGGCTCACGTTGCCGGCCTCGTGGCTGCGGGCGTTTACCCGAACCCGGT
The DNA here is from genome assembly GCF_036387035.1 of Pseudomonas sp. Classification (GTDB taxonomy): domain Bacteria; phylum Pseudomonadota; class Gammaproteobacteria; order Pseudomonadales; family Pseudomonadaceae; genus Aquipseudomonas. Next base: position 23,038 of record NZ_DASVUM010000154.1, read on the forward strand.
TCCGTTCGCCGACGTCGTCACCACCACCACGCACAAAACCCTGCGCGGCCCACGCGGCGGCCTGATCCTGGCGCGCGCCAATGCCGAGATCGAGAAGAAGCTGAACTCCGCGGTTTTCCCGGGCGGTCAGGGCGGTCCTCTGGAACACGTCATCGCCGCCAAGGCGATCTGCTTCAAGGAAGCGCTGCAGCCTGAGTTCAAGACGTACCAGGAACAAGTGGTGAAAAACGCCAAGGCCATGGCCGGCGTGTTCATCGAGCGCGGCTTTGACGTCGTGTCCGGCGGTACCGAAAACCACCTGTTCCTGCTGTCGCTGATCAAGCAGGACATCTCCGGTAAAGATGCCGACGCAGCCTTGGGCAAAGCGTTCATCACCGTGAACAAAAACTCGGTACCGAACGATCCACGCTCCCCGTTCGTCACCTCCGGCCTGCGCTTCGGTACCCCGGCTGTGACCACTCGCGGCTTCAAGGAAGCAGAGTGCAAGGAGCTGGCCGGCTGGATCTGCGACATCCTGGCAGACCTGAACAACGAAGCGGTGATCAATGCCGTACGTGAGAAGGTCCAGGCCATCTGCGCCAAGCTGCCGGTTTACGGCGCTTGATAGCGGTTGCTTGATGTGAAAAGCCCGGCTTGTTAGCCGGGCTTTTTGTTGGGAGTTGCTATCCGGGCTGATGGTGGCCGAAGCCGAAGGGTTAAAGTCGTTGGAAAGTCAGGCTGGGAAATTCGATGCGCTAACGCGCGAGCACTGTCTACGGCCGCCCCATTTTCAGACGCAAGCAAATCAGGCCAAGTGCACCGAGAAGAACTAACGCTGAATAGAAGAAAAACTTGATCCAAAACCGAAAGTGCCGTGGGAGCTTCTGAAGTTTGTACGGGGGAATGACTTCCTGCTTTTTAAGTGCTCCCGGCATAATCAAAATCATGGTTATAAACGACTCGCGCATTCTTCGCCCCAGCCATGTGTCACCGTAATAGTCTGCATGCAGGCCGATCATTTCGACATCAGAAAGATAATCTTCAATGCGCTCCATGTATTTCAGGAAAAAGATATGAGACGACACTATATGAATTAAGGTTAAAACGAAATCCATAAACCCCAACCAGACAGCTACGTCGTAAGAGATCAGGGTGTCCATTCGTAGACCGTCTCGCCAAACGACTCACCGAGTATTTCGCCCAAGGCACCGCCCGCATAAGCGAAAGCCCCGCCAGCAATAATCCCGCAACCTAATGTAGCCAGCCCCAAAGTAGGCGCAGCAAACACTGCCACGCACACCGCCGATCCGGCTACTGCCCCTGCCTCCCCGCCGATAAAGCCGAACGCTACGCCCCCTACTAACTTTGATGCTTCAACATAATGAGCCCGTCGACATACTTCCTCTCGCCCGGTCGAGCAAGCTTCCTTAATCTCCAGCGCGGTTGATACGATATTCAACCCGATCCCAACCGCCGTCCCATGCTTCAACAACTTCGCCACCTTAGCGACTTTCGCAATTCGTGCGGCATACCCCTGTATCTCCCCGGTGCGCAGATAACTCTTGGTCGATAAACCCAGCATTTTTTTCAGTGGGCCCTTTTTATTCAAGCCAGTGCCCCATCGAGCAATGCCTTCCAGCTGCATATCAAGCCTGGCAAACAGCACACGCCGCTGGCCAATGAACTCCTGCCGGGCAATGGGCGTGCCGCGTGTCAGCGAAAGCTTGTACAGCCGCTCGATTTCTTCGAGGGTTTTCTGCGCGCCATTGAGGTGCTTGCTCCAACTGCCTGTAGCGGCGCCGATACCCAGCGACCCGTAACTGAGCATGCTCTGCATCAGGTCGTAGTTCTTGATCAGTTCGCTGCCCGAGCCACGAACCTGGCGATGGACGTTTCGCGCCAGTGCCATCAGCTCGGTTTCTTCTGCAGTGAGGCTGCCCATCGAACCGTCGCTGACAATCACCAACTGGCCCGGCATAACCACCACATTGCGAATGTGCGCATTCAGCACATCAAACTTTGCGCTACCGCCGACCCGAGCCTTGATCGTGAAGTAGGTTTGTATGCGGTCATTGATGAATACGTATGGCTTGGACATGAGGCTGCCCGTCCTTGCTTGAATTCAGGTCAGGCAAGCATAGGGACGTGGTTTGGGGTTTAGAAGTGTGGGGAGGGGGGGTGAAAGTACGATTCGGAACGGTCCTACGCAGGCGCAGTAGACGGTCTTACGGAACGTTCCGTAAAGGGTGCTGCTTGTTAACAGGAACACCCAAACGCAACGCTCAATCCGCTGAGACGCCGGCAAACCCCGCCCGGATTTTCTCCTCCGGCAGTTCATCGGCAATGAACACGATCACACTTTCGCGCTTTTCGCCTTCGGCCCACTCCACATCGAAATCGAATCCGTACAGCTTCAACACGCCCTGAAACACCAGTTTGCGATCTTCGCCGGCAATGTTCAGCACGCCTTTGTAGCGCAGCAGTTGCTTGCCGTGCTCTTCCAGCAGATCGTTCATGAAGGCGCTGAGCTTGTCGATATCCAGGGGTTGGTCAGTGCGCAGGACCAGACTGCTAATGCGGTCGATGGAGCGGCCTGCGGGTGCCGCCGGGCGCAGGGTCATCCCGCCGATGTCAGCGTTGAGGTTGAAGCCGCGTACATCCAGAAGTTCGGCGAGGTCGATCTTGCCGTGCTCGACCACACGGATCGGCGCGCGACGGTTGATGCGGGTCAAGCGCTCACTTAACGCTATGAAGGATGACTCATCCACCAGATCAGTCTTGCTCACCAGCAGACGATCTGCGAAGCCGATTTGCGCCTGGGCGATGGTTTGCTCCAGGTGCGTGTCGGCATGGGCCGCGTCCACCAGTGTGATGATACCGTCGAGAATGTAACGCTCGCGCAGCTCTTCGTCGATGAAGAAGGTCTGCGCCACCGGCGCGGGGTCTGCCAGGCCAGTGCACTCGATGACCAGGCGATCGAACGCAATCTCGCCACTGTCGAGGCGTTCGAGCAGCAGATACAGCGCCTTGGTCAGGTCGGTATGAATGGTGCAACAGACGCAGCCGTTGGACAGGGTCATGACCTGCACGGGCTCGTCGCCCAGCAACTGGGTGTCGACGCCGGCGTCGCTGAATTCGTTTTCGATTACCGCGATCTTCAAGCCGTGCTCTTCCTTGAGCAGATGACGCAGCAAGGTGGTTTTGCCGGCACCGAGAAAGCCGCTGAGGATCGTCACGGGAATAGGTGTGAACAAAAAAAGACCTCCATTCGCAGAAAAAAAAGGGAGTGGGCGTGCTGGTGATCCAGTGTGTCAGGTGCCGGAAAGGCGGCTGACATGCCGAACCACCAGCACGCTCACTCCTTGGGGCGCAGCCTCAGCGGACTAGCAGCACTTGGGCCCGCCCTTCCCGCCGTAACGCGCGTCCTGCCGTTCCCGGAAGAACGCTTCGTAGGACATCACCGGCTTGTCCGGGTGAGTCTTCTGCATATGCTCAACATAGTTGTCGTAGTCCGGCATACCCACCATGAGGCGAGCGGCCTGACCCAGATACTTACCCAGGCGACTCAGATCGTTGAACATACACAGCTCCTCGCGTTACCGCGCACTTAGTGGGTTTCCGGGAAGGCCTGGAAAGGCGATTCCTTGTCGGTACGCTCCTTCTTGACCCACGCCGCACGACCTACCTTCAGCGCATAAAACAGAATGCTCAGCACCACGAACAGGAACAGCGTGGTCAGGGTGGCGTTGGTGTAGGCGTTGAAGATCACGTGCTGCATCTGGTCCATGGTCTTGGCCGGGGCCAGTACCTGACCGGCATCTGCCGCCGCGCTGTATTTCTTCGCCAGGGCCAGGAAGCCCACCGCAGGGCTCGGGTCGAACAGCTTGATGAAGCCTGCCGTCACGGTGCAGATCAGCAGCCACGAGGCCGGCAGGATGGTGACCCAGACGTACTGCTGACGCTTCATCTTGATCAGCACAACCGTCGCCAGCATCAGCGCGATACCCGCCAGCATCTGGTTGGAGATGCCGAACAGTGGCCACAACGTGTTGATTCCACCCAGCGGATCGATTACGCCCTGATACAGCAGATACCCCCAGAGCGCGACGCAACCACCGGTGCCGATGGCGTTGGCGGTCCAGGACTCGGTACGCTTCAGCGCAGGCACGAAACTGCCGAGCAGGTCCTGCAGCATGAAGCGGCCCGCACGCGTGCCGGCATCGACGGCGGTGAGGATGAACAGCGCTTCAAACAGGATCGCGAAGTGGTACCAGAACGCCATTGTGTTCTGACCCGGGAACGCCTGATGCAGGATCTGCGCGATACCCACTGCAAGGGTTGGTGCACCGCCGGCACGGGCCAGCACGGTGTTCTCGCCGATGTCCTTCGCCACCGCGGTCAATTGATCCGGTGTGATGAGGAAGCCCCAACTGCTGACCATCTGCGCGACCGAGTTGACATCGGAGCCGACGATGGCTGCAGGGCTGTTCATTGCGAAGTACACGCCTGGCTCAATGACCGAAGCCGCGACCATGGCCATGATCGCCACGAACGATTCCATCAGCATGCCGCCGTAACCGATGTAACGGGCGTTGACTTCGTTATCCAGCAACTTCGGCGTGGTACCTGAAGAGATCAGGGCATGGAAGCCGGACACCGCGCCACAGGCGATGGTGATGAACAGGAATGGGAAGAGCGTGCCCTTCCACACGGGGCCGGTACCGTCGGTGAACTGTGTCAGCGCAGGCATTTTCAGTTCAGGCGCCAGGATCAGAATGCCGATGGCCAGCGCAATGATGGTGCCGATTTTCAGGAACGTGGACAGGTAGTCCCGAGGCGCCAGCACCAGCCAGACCGGCAGCATCGCCGCGACGAACCCGTAGCCGACCAGCATCCAGGTGATCTGCACGCCCGTGAACGTGAACAGCGGCGCCCACTCGGGACTCGCTGCCACCAGGCCACCGACCCAGATCGACAGCAGCAACAGCACGACGCCCACCACCGAGATTTCGCCGATGCGACCCGGGCGAATGAAGCGCATGTAGATGCCCATGAACATCGCGATCGGAATCGTCGCCATAACCGTGAACATGCCCCATGGGCTCTCGGCCAATGCCTTGACGACAATCAGCGCCAGCACCGCAAGGATGATGATCATGATCAGGAAACAGCCGAACAAAGCGATGGTGCCGGGAATGCGGCCCATCTCTTCGCGCACCATGTCGCCCAGCGAACGGCCGTTACGGCGCGTGGAAAGGAACAGGATCATGAAGTCCTGAACCGCACCCGCCAGCACGACACCGGCGATCAGCCACAGCGTGCCGGGCAGATAGCCCATCTGCGCGGCGAGCACCGGACCGACCAGCGGGCCTGCGCCGGCGATGGCAGCGAAGTGGTGACCGAACAGAATGTGTTTATTGGTGGGTACGTAGTCGAGCCCGTCGTTCTTGAGCACCGCGGGGGTGGCCCGGGTCGGGTCGAGTTGCATCACCTTGGTGGCGATAAACAGGCTGTAGTAGCGATAAGCGACCAGATAAATGGCCACTGCGGCGACCACAATCCAGAGTGCATTGATCGCCTCCCCGCGACGCAATGCAACCACTCCCAACGCCCAGGCTCCGAGGATTGCAACAATCAGCCAGGGCACGTGGCGCAGCAGACCATTATTGTTTTTCATTTTTTTTGTTTCCAACTGAGTGGACTTATTTTTATTCAGCAAGCGGAGTTTAGCGCCGCCGGAGCGAAAGGCTACCCCCACGATGGTCTAGCGCGATATTTGTCCTATAGTCAACGCAGCAGGCGCTCAAGGCATTGAAGGAGTAGTTGCGTAATGACCGAAAAACACGAAGACCGTCGTCGCTTCAAACGTATTGCGTTCGACGCGAAAACCGAGCTCAGCCAGGGCGACCGAACCTGGGCGGTGCAGTTGATCGACCTGTCGCTCAAGGGGCTGTTGATCGAGAAGCCTTCACCCTGGGAGGGCGACCCCACCGCACGTTTTATGGTCGACATCCAGTTGCAGGCGGGCATCGACGTTGTGATGGAAGTGCGGCTGACCCACGATGATCACAATCATCTGGGGTTCGTCTGCGACAACATCGAGCTCGACTCGGTGACGCATCTGCGTCGGCTGATCGAACTCAATATTGCCGATCACGACGAACTGGAGCGCGAACTGGGGGCGTTGATGGGGGGCTGAGTTGCCGGACAGGTGCCGGGCGAATGCCGGCACCTCAGGGATCAAATCAGCTTCTGCCGCACAGCTTCTTCCAGGGAGCTCTGCGCCAAATGCTGGATGATGGCTTCGGCCGACTGGTTGAAGGGAAGCGCGAACACCAGCAGCAGCTGCATCCAGGTTGTCACGGTCTCGCTTTTCTCGACCCGCCCCAGCACCTTGCCGTCACGGTCCTTGTAGACCGTCTCCATCACCAGCCGGTTATCCACAGTGGTTGGAATCAGGAATAACGTGATGCCGGTCAGGATGGCGCTGCCGGTGTTGCCGGTTTCTTCGTTGCGCACGCTCGCATACACGTAGACGTCCGAATCGACCTTATCAGTGGTCACGCGCTGAAACCGTCCTGACTGGTTAAAGTTGTCAAGCAGCACCTTTTCCCAAGCGGTCACGTTCGTTCCGCCCGCTCTCTGCTCGCCGTTGAACGTATGCAGTGCGGTGAAGCGTACGTACGCCGTGGGTTTGGTGGTTGTGTTCTTGCTTGCCAACGGCCAGCTCTCCACCGCCGGCAAATCATGTTGCGAGTAAGACACGCAGCCGCCAAGCGATACGCCGATGATCAACACCAGCGCTTTGATAATGGATTTCATTTTTTCCTGATTCCTTTCAATGGGCATTCAATTGGGTAACCGCGGCGTCGGTCAGCTTCGCTATCAAGTCACGCAATTGCCGACTGCCCAGACCTGGTGCGGCATAGTCAGCGTCGTACAAGCCAACGTTGTGAGGCTCGTCGACCTTCTCGATGGACTTGGCCAGCGTCTTGCCCGTACGGTCTTCAATGGTCAGCTCACCGGCAAGGTCGTAGGTGTCGACGTAAATCGGGCCGTTGACCCAGATGTAGATCGTCAGGGTCAGCAACGCACCCGGAAAGTAGGCAGGATGAGTCGACCGCTTGCCGTGCAGCGAGGTCAGGTTGAATTTCAGCATGACGTCCTGATCGCCAAGCCTGGCGGGGAATACCGAGAGGTCTTTGAAGTAGCCAGCACTTTCAATGTAGTGATTGATCTGCTCGGTCAATTGCCGGCTGACGTTCTTGCGCAGTTCGTCATTGATCTTTGGCACCGATACGACGACATCTGCCATCTGTGCGACGCGCGGGCTGGTGACCGTAGCAGCTTTGTCCGGCTCGCCGATGGGGCCATAGGTGTTGAACGAGAAACAACCGGTCAGCGACAACAGCGCGCCCAGCAAGAGCGCATGTGCAATCCGTTTCAAAACCAACATCCTTATTTCGGGCGAACAGCCGTACTCCGGCCCGAGAGGACCACAGCAGGGTTCAAAATTTTCAGGGAAACGTTGCCGCCGCCGCACACAGCAAGTGAGCACGCGTAAACGAGGCGGCGATATTAATGCGCCATCATTATGGCGTCAATTTCCGAAGTCGATCTTTTTGACGAGCCGAGAAGACGCGTCCTCCTGGCGTCACTCTTCGAACAGAGCATCAAGCGCCTGATCAAGGCGGGTCACGCCGATCACCGTCAGGCCTGGCGGCGACTCCTTCGGCGCGTTGCCCTTGGGCACGATGGCGCGCTTGAAGCCGTGCTTGGCGGCTTCCTTGAGTCGCTCCTGACCACTGGGCACGGGCCGCACTTCCCCTGACAGGCCCACTTCACCGAACACCAGCAAGTCACCGGGCAACGCACGGTTGCGCAGGCTGGACATGACGGCGGCCATCAACGCCAGGTCGGAGGCGGTTTCCAGCACCTTCACCCCGCCCACGACGTTGAGAAACACATCCTGGTCATGGGTGGGGATGCCGCCGTGTCGATGCAGCACAGCCAGCAGCATGGCGAGCCTGTTCTGATCCAGGCCCAAGGTCACGCGCCGCGGGTTGGAGAGATGGCTGTCATCGACCAGCGCCTGCACTTCGACCAGCATGGGCCGGGTGCCTTCCCATGTGGCCATGACCACGCTGCCTGCGACTTCTTCCTGCGCTCGTGTGAGAAAGATCGCCGACGGGTTCGAGACTTCCTTGAGGCCCTTGTCGGTCATGCCGAAGACGCCCAGTTCGTTAACCGCGCCGAAGCGGTTTTTGACTGCGCGCAGCAAGCGCAGGCGGCCATCGGATTCGCCTTCGAAATACAGAACCGTGTCGACCATGTGCTCCAGGACCCGCGGCCCGGCCAGCGCGCCCTCCTTGGTGACGTGGCCGACCAGGAAGATCGCGGTGCCGCTCTGTTTGGCGTAACGCACCAACAATGCGGCACTTTCGCGAACCTGCGAGACGCCGCCCGGTGCGGATTGCAACTGCTCGGTGAAGATGGTCTGGATCGAGTCGATCACCATGACCTTCGGCTGCTCGATGCGGGCCGTGGCAATGATGGTTTCGATGCAAGTCTCAGTCATGACCCGCAGCTTGTCTTGGGGCAAACCCAGACGACGGGCACGCATCGCGACCTGCTGCTGGGACTCTTCGCCCGTCACATAGAGCGCCGGCATGCGCTCGGCGATGGCGCAAAGGGTCTGCAACAGAATGGTCGACTTGCCGATGCCGGGGTCGCCGCCAATGAGCACCACCGAGCCATCCACCAGGCCGCCGCCGAGGACACGATCCAGCTCTGTCGAATTGGTGGAAAAACGCGGGATTTCTTCAACGCTGACTTCAGCCAGAGTCTTGATCTGTGCCTGTTGGCCGGTCCAGCCGGAACGACCGCTGGGCGGCGCCGCGGTGCTGTTGTCGATGACGGTTTCAACGAGGGTGTTCCAGGCGCCGCATTCGCTGCACTGGCCGGCCCACTTGGGAAACGTCGAGCCGCACTCGGTGCAGCCGTACATGCGTTTGGCCTTGGCCATGACACCCCCAATGTAAAAAGGGGGCAATCATACCCGATGCTCCTTGCCCCCGGGTGCAGCACCAGCTGGCATGCACGCTTTTGGCGGATTAGATAAAACTTAACGGGGCCTACCCGGTCGATTGCATGGATTAAGCGAGATGCAGCTAGCTGACTTACACTGCATCGACCACTCTCATCTGTAACAAAGGAATACATCCATGAGCGTACTAAGCGAGTTCAAAGCCTTTGCCGTAAAAGGAAACGTCGTCGACATGGCCGTCGGGATCATCATCGGCGCGGCATTCGGCAAGATCGTTTCGTCGTTCGTCGGCGATGTAATCATGCCGCCCCTCGGGTTGCTGATCGGCGGCGTTGACTTCAGTGACCTGGCAGTGGTGCTGCGCCCCGCCGAAGGAACTGTCCCTGCGGTGGTACTGGCCTATGGCAAGTTCATTCAGACGGTGATCGACTTCATTATCGTGGCGTTCGCCATCTTCATGGGCGTCAAGGCGATCAACCGCCTGAAACGCGAAGAGGCCAAGGCACCGACCCTGCCGCCAACGCCGAGCAAGGAAGAGCTGCTGCTGGGCGAGATCCGCGATCTGATGAAAGAGCAAAACAACCGGCAGGCCGCGCCGCTGCCAGTGACGCCTGACCGGTTCGTCTAAGGTCCGAGGCTGCGCGCATCCCGCGATTTCTCTGCGTACTGAACGCAAGCTTCGCGAGCAAGCGCGCTCCCACAGGACTTGGGCTGGCTCGGAGTTCTCGGGGTGCTGCTGGACGTGTGGGAGTGAGCTTGCTCACGAAGGCGGTATTCCAGCCGCTGAAAATAGAGCGGATGTGCCGGCTTACTTGCGAGCCTGCTCTTTCCCACTGGGTTTTGCCCCCAAGGCAGCCGGATCAACCTACCAATAATTCTCCACCGCGATCTGGCCGGGTTTGCGCGTCAGCGCCAGGCGCATGTCGCGGGTCTTGAGTATCGCGCGGGTGTCTTCGATCATTTGTGGATTTCCGCAGATCATTACCCGTGAGTACTCGGGTGTCAGCGCGACGCCGGCCGCCTTCTCCAGCTCACCGTTCTCGATCAATGTGGTAATTCGCCCGCTCAGCGCACCCGGGTGCGGCTCCCGCGTCACCGTGGCGATGAACCGGAACTTGTGGGCGTACTCGGCCAGGTATTCGCGCTGGGTCAGCTCGGCAATGAGTTGCTGGTAGGCCAGCTCCTGCGACTCACGGACGCTGTACACCAGAATAATGCGCTCGAATTTTTCCCAGACTTCGAAGTCCTGAAGGATCGACAGGAACGGCGCAACGCCGGTGCCTGTGGACAACATCCAGAGGTCGCGTCCGTCGGTGAAGCGATCCAGGGTCAGGTAACCCACGGCCTGTTTTTCCACCATCAGGGTGTCGCCCTGCCGAAGCCGGCTCAGTTCGCTGGTGAATTCGCCGTTGGGCACCACGATCGAGAAGAACTCGAGGAATTCATCAAAGGGTGAGGACACCACTGAGTAGGCCCGCCACACGGTAGTGCCGTCCGGCTTGGTCACGCCCAGTCGCGCGAACTGGCCCGCTGTGAAACGGAAGCCAGGATCGCGGGTGGTGCGAAAGGTAAAGAGACTCGGAGTCAGCGGCGTAACGTCCAGCAGCGTTTGCCGGGTGAATTTCTCTGCACTGGCAGTCATGAGGCGCTCCTGGCTCCTGTCTCAAAAAAGGGGTTATCAGTGTCCCGCAAACCCGCCGCGATAAACACCGGCGGTTTGTAGTGGTATCCGCATGGGGCCGGACGATTTTTAGAGTATTTGGCTATCGGGGTTATTGCGAACCGGCCCGTAACGGCAAAAGCCGCACATTTAACTCGCTGATTCTAAAGTGCTTCTGGATAACAGCCTCGGCTCGTCTGATACAACCCGGGCGCGCTGGCGAGGCAAGCCCCCTTTGCAGTCGTGAATGTTTCCTAGACTTCGATCAGGACGATCAAGACTGACCAGGGAGGCACATGATGGATATTCGGGAGCGGGTAGACGACCGCAGGGCGAGCGCAGAGGTTCTGATCTACAAGGGCCTTACCCTCCGCGAGGTGGAGGTGTTGAAGTGGTCCGCCGAGGGCAAAACGGCTGCCGAGGTGGCGATAATCCTTGATGTGAAACCGCGTACCGTCAACTTTCATATCAGCACGGCTATCCGCAAGATCGGCGCCTGCAACAAGATCTCGGCGGTGGTCCGGGCAACCAAAGACGGAGTGATCTAGCGGCGGGGCGACGCAAGGGCGAAAAGGCCGGTGCGCACGGGGAAAAAACACGTAAAATCGCCGGCTTCGCGAACCTGGACACGGCGATGCACGTTTAACGTCTGCCGACACGCCGATTCCGCCCTTAACGACTGGAACTGCTCCGCCCATGCCCCTGCTCACCACCCCGTTTGCCACGCTCGACCTGATCCGCCAGCCGGAGCAGTCGGAGGAGCCCTTGCAGGCATTCGATGCCGCCGACGAGTACTTGCTCAACCACGTGGCTGAACATGGGTTGACGCTGCAAACGCGGGTGCTGGTGCTCAATGACAGCTTCGGTGCGCTGGCCGCGAGCGTTGCCCCCCATGCGACAGTGGTCAGCAGCACAGACTCGTTTCTCGGCGCTCAAGCGCTGGAAAAGAACCTGGTCCGTAACGGATTGAGCTATGACGCGGTGCCGATGATCCCCGCCAGCGCGCCGTTGAACGGCCCCTTCGACTGGGTGCTGATTCGCGTGCCCAAGACCCTCGCCTTATTGGAAGAACAGCTGACTCGACTGCAGGGCCAATTGGCCCCGAACGCCAATGTCGTTGCTGCCGGAATGATCAAGCACCTGCCCCGCTCGGCCGGCGAGTTGATGGAAGAATACATCGGCCCCGTCCAGGCATCGCTCGCCGTGAAGAAGGCCCGACTGCTGTTCTGCACGCCGGAAGCCAAAACGGTCCAGCCCTCGCCCTACCCCACCCGTTACACACTGGACGAGCCAAAGATCGAGTTGATCAACCACGCCAATGTGTTCTGTCGTGACGGTCTGGACATCGGCACTCGGGCGTTTCTACCGTACCTCCCGAAAGGCCTTGGTTCAGCACGCGTCGCGGATCTGGGTTGCGGCAACGGCGTTCTGGCCATCGCCAGCGCACTGGACAACCCCGACGCGCACTACACGCTGGTGGACGAGTCATTCATGGCGGTCCAGTCGGCCCGGGAAAACTGGGCGCTGGCATTCGGTGAGCGCCCGGCAGTGATTCACGCAGGTGACGGGCTGGCGGCACAGGAACCTGATTCGCTGGACGTCGTTTTGTGCAATCCGCCGTTTCACCAGCAACAAGTGGTCGGCGATTTCCTCGCCTGGCGGATGTTCCAGCAGGCACGTTCGGCACTGGTCACCGGCGGCGCGCTGTACATCGTCGGCAACCGTCATCTGGGCTATCACAGCAAACTGGCGCGGCTGTTCCGAGGCGTCGAACAAGTGGCGGCGACGCCGAAGTTCGTGATTCTCAAGGCGCGTAAATAAACTCGCCTCCCTTGTTGTCCAACCGTCTGACATAAAAAAACCCGCCGAAGCGGGTTTTTTATCGAGCCAAAAACACTCAGTGCGACTTCATGCCCGCCGCTGTCATGAACATGCGCAGCAGCATGGCGACGACGAATAGGGCCAGTACGCTACCGGTCCAGATGACAACCAGCCAGCCGATGCGCTGCCACAGCGGTTTGCCCTGCGCCGGATCAACCTCGCGCTGGAACGGTCGAGGCGCCTGGTTTCGAGCGTCGTGCCGAACAGATTCTTTAACCGACATCGCTAAACCCTCTTCTCTCGCAGTCCGGCCCCGGCGACAGGCCGGGACCGCTACCTGCTAGTGATAGCCGTGTTCGTGGGTGACTTTGCCGCGAAACACGTAGTAGCTCCAGAACGTGTAACCCAGAATCAGCGGAATGATGAACAGCGTACCCACCAGCATGAAGCCCTGACTCTGGGGCGGGGATGCGGCGGCCCAGATCGACACTGACGGCGGGATGATGTTCGGCCACAAGCTGATGCCCAGCCCGCTGTAGCCGAGGAAAATCAGCACCAGCGTCAACAGGAACGGCGCGTAATTGGCATTGCGCGCCACCGCTTTGAACAGGCCGTACATGGTCACCATGACCAGCGCCGGCACCGGCATGAACCAGAACAGGTTAGGCAGGCTGAACCAGCGATCGGCGATGTCCTGGTGCGCCAGTGGTGTCCACAGACTGACAATCGCCATGACCACCAATGTCGCGAGGGCCAAGGGTCGGGCCAGATCATGCATGGCTTTCTGCAAGGGACCCTCGGTCTTCATGATCAGCCAGGTGCAGCCGAGCAAGGCGTACGCCACGATAAGCGCCAGACCGCAGAACACCGAGAACGGCGTCAGCCAGTCCAGCCCACCGCCGGCATAGGCACGGTTGACCACCGGAATGCCATCGATGTACGCGCCCAGAGCAACGCCCTGGAAGAACGTCGCCACCAGCGAACCGCCGATGAACGCCTTGTCCCACAGGTGCCGTTTGACGTCAGTGGCCTTGAAGCGGAACTCGAACGCCACACCGCGAAAGATCAGCCCGAACAGCATGAAGATCAGCGGCAGATACAAGGCTTCGAGTACGACCGAGTAGGCCAGCGGGAAGGCGCCGAACAAACCGGCCCCGCCCAGTACCAGCCAGGTTTCGTTGCCGTCCCAGACCGGCGCGACGGTGTTCATCATCACGTCGCGGTCGGTCTTGTCTTTCATGAACGGGAACAGTATGCCGATGCCCAGATCGAAGCCGTCCATGATGACGTACATCATGACGCCGAAGATGATGATCACGGCCCAGATCAGCGGAAGATCGATACCCATGGCTCAGTTCCCCTCAGTCAGGCTGTCTTTGCGGTTGTCCGTGCTGCTTTCATCGGCAGCAGAGAGAGGACGCGCCGGGGTGCGTTTCTGCCCTGGTCCGCCGTAGGTGGCGTTATCACCTTCGTGGGTTTTAGGCCCTTTGCGTACCAGACGCATCATGTAGCCGAAACCCGTGCCGAACAGCAGGAAATACACCACGACGAACAACACCAGGGTGATGCTCAACTGTTCAACGCTGTGCCGCGACGACGCATCTGCCGTTCGCATCAGCCCGTAAACCACCCATGGCTGTCGCCCGATCTCGGTGGTGAACCAGCCGGCCAACATTGCGATAAGTCCGGCCGGGCCCATGCACATCACCAGACGCAGGAACCAGCGATTGGTGAACAACCCGCCGCGCCAGCGCAGCCAGGCGCTCCACAGGCCGACGGCGATCATCAACAGGCCCAGCGCCACCATGACGCGGAACGACCAGAAAATGATCAGCGAATTAGGACGGTCTTCCGGCGGGAAGGACTTGAGCGCAGGGATCTGTTTGTCCAGGCTGTGGGTCAGGATCAGGCTGCCCAGATACGGAATCTCGACCGCGTACTTGGTGCGCTCTTCTTTCATGTCCGGGATGCCGAACAGGATCAGAGGGGTTGGCTCGTCCCCGACGTTTTCCCAGTGGCCTTCGATGGCCGCGATTTTGGCCGGTTGGTGCTCAAGGGTGTTTAAACCGTGGGCATCTCCGACCATGGCCTGAATCGGCGCAACGATCAGCGCCATCCACATGGCCATGGACAGCATTCTGCGAATCGCCGGGTTATCGCGACCGCGCAGCAGGTGCCAGGCGGCCGATGCGCCGACGAAGAATGCGGTTGCGACGAACGCGGCAATGGCCATGTGCGTCAGGCGGTAGGGGAAGGAAGGGTTGAAAATCACCGCAAACCAGTCCACCGGAATGATGCGGCCATCAACAATGTCGTAGCCCTGCGGCGTGTGCATCCAGCTGTTGGAGGCGAGAATCCAGAAGGTCGAAATCAGCGTGCCGACCGCGACCATGGACGTGGCGAAGAAGTGCAGCCCGCGACCAACGCGGTTCCAGCCAAACAGCATGACACCGAGGAAGCCTGCTTCGAGGAAGAACGCGGTCAGGACTTCATACGTCAGCAGCGGCCCGGTGACGGCGCCGGCGAAGTCGGAGAAGCGGCTCCAGTTGGTACCGAACTCGTAGGCCATGACCAAGCCCGACACCACGCCCATGCCGAAGTTGACGGCAAATATTTTCGACCAGAAGTGATAGAGGTCGCGATAGGTGTTGTCGTGGGTTTTCAGCCACAAGCCTTCGAGCACCGCGAGGAAGCTCGCCAGACCGATGGTGATGGCGGGGAAAAGAATGTGAAATGAAACGGTGAACGCAAACTGGATTCGGGCGAGATCGAGCGCCTCTAAGCCGAACATAGGTCTTCCTCTATCAGGTGGAACTGGCTTCAGACTCGGGGCCTGCAGCGACTGCCCCCACGGTGTATTGAGTACGAGGTCGAGCGTTTGTTCTCTTTGATTCGTGCTCAGGTCGGCGACCGGGGGAGGTGCGTCAGGCGGCCAGTTCGACCAATACAGGCCAAAGCATTGATCCAGGTCAGCTGACGTAGAAAGAGTAGTCCCATTTCGGCACTTGCTCTGCGTGGTCTTTTGTCGCGTGGCGAGTTGACTCACCTCTTGGGACGGTGCAGTCGCAGGGATGCAGAACAGCGCGCGCGGATGGGCAAAACCGCATTCAGAACGATCGCGCGGACAGTCCTACAACGCAGCGCGAATAAACCCCAGCAGCGCGGCGACCAAACGCTGGTAAAGCGCGTCGACTTCCGGTGCCTGACCTTTGGCCCTGAGACTGCCGTGCAGCAGACCCAGCCCCGGGTCGAATTCGGTGCGCACGCCGGACTCGTGCAACGCACGCTCGTAGCCAAGGCCGTCATCACGCAACGGGTCGAACTGTGCGACGGCGATGAACGCGGGTGCCAGGCCATGGAAATCCGCAGCCTTGAGGGGCCTCGCGTACGCCGACTGTTCGTCCGGCGCCATGTACAGCCGCCGGTAAAGCGTCAGTTCATCGGTGGAAAGAAGCGGTGCGTCAGCACAGTCACGGCGAGAGGGCAACTCGCTCGAGCCCCCCAGCTCAGGGTACATCAGCGCCTGCCCCACCGGCTGCCGCTCACCGGAGTCGCGCAGCGCCAGGCACACGGCTGCGGCTAGGTTGCCGCCGGCGCTGTCCCCGGCAATGGCAATCCGTCGCGGGTCGATGTCCAGACGTTGCGCCTGTACCTGCAAGGCGTGCCAGACCGCCAGACAATCTCCGAACCCCGCGGGAAATGGGTGCTCGGGCGCCAGCCGGTAATCTACGGCAATGACTACGGCGTTAAGATCGGCGGCCAACGCTGCGGTCAGAAAGTCATGGGAATCGAGGTCACCGACGACCCAGCCGCCGCCGTGGACGTACATCACACACGGCGCCGGATGTTCGAGGGACAGCCGCTGAGGCCGGTAACTGCGCACCGCCACGCCGCCGAGGGTGAAATCCTTGACCTCGAGATTGGCTGGACGGGTGGGCGTGAACGCTTCACTCATTCGCGAATACGCCCGGCGCTGCTCGTGGATATCGTCTGACGCGCTGGAAAAGCTCAGGGTCTTGGTTACGAACGCCGACATTTCCGGGGACAGCGGGTAAACCTTGGGCATTGGCTGCTCCAGCCCGAGCCCTCGGCCAGGCGTGCTTGGTTATTGATTGACTGCCACTTTCACGACGGCCGCTGCAGCCTTGCCATCGAAGGTCGTCACGCCATCCAGCCAGCGCTTCATGTCTTCAGGATGATCCTTGAGCCACTGGCGGGCAACGTCGTTTGGCGCCTTGCGGTCCATGATCGGCACCATCATCTGACTTTCCTGGGCGGCGGTGAATTTCAGGTTACTCATCAGCTTGCTGACGTTCGGGCAACGGGAAGCGTAGTCCGGCGCCGTCACTACTGACACGGTCGCCGCGCCTTCGCCCGGGCCGAACACATCTTCGCTGCCGGTCAGATAGGCAATTTTCATGTTGATGTTCATGGGGTGCGGGGTCCATCCAACGAACACAACCCATTCATTTCGTTTGATCGCCCGCTGGACGGCGGCGAGCATGCCGGCTTCTCCGGACTCGACCAACTGGAAACCGCCGAGGCCAAACTGGTTTTTCTCGATCATGCCTTTGATGTTGGCGTTGGCACCGGTGCCCGGCTCGATGCCGTAGATCTTGCCGCCGAGCTTGTCCTTGAATCTGGCTATGTCGGCGAAGGTTTTCAGGCCGCCCGATGCCACATAGTCTGGAACGGCCAGGGTCGCCTGAGCGTCGCTCATGCTCGGTACGTCGAGTACTTTGACCTGATTGGCGGCGACAAACGGCGCGATGTTCTTGTCCATTGCCGGCTTCCAGTAACCCAGAAACACGTCGAGCCGATCGTCACGCAAGCCGCCAAAGACGATCTGTTGAGCAGCGCTGGTCTGTTTGACCTTATACCCCAGATTTTGCAGCAGCACTTCGGCAACAGCGCTGGTGGCGACGACGTCCGTCCAGTTGACCACACCCATGCGTACGTTCTGGCATTTGGCGGGCTCCGCTGCCAATAGAGCGGTGCTACTCAGCATCAACACAGCGCAACTGATATGACGAATAAATGACTTCATGCGTGCTCCTCGGGTCGGCTCGTTATTTTTTCAGCTCTTTTCGGCAGTTTTTCAAGGCTTGAAGACCCACGGCAATTCGGTGGCTGCCGCGTTGATGCAAAGTACGCAGCAGGCCATGGCAACAAGCGCACCAGCGCGACCTGTGCTTGCACTGGGGCGACATTCAATGCGGGGGGATTGAGGAGCAGATGATGATCGTTCCCACGCTCCGCGTGGTCATGCTGTTGATGACGCTCTGCGTTATTGCGACGCAGAGCATCCGGGGAGACATTCCCACGCAGAGCGTGGGAACGATCAAAGTACGGCAGTAGTTAAAGCACTTTGTCCAGCGTGATAGGGAATTCCCGAACCCGCTTGCCCGTGGCGTGGTAGATCGCATTGGCAATGGCTGATGCCACGCCGACGATACCAATCTCGCCCACGCCCTTGGACCCCAGATCATTGACGATGCTGTCGTGCTCTTCCACGAACAACACGTCGATCTCGCCGATGTCCGCATTCACCGGGATGTGGTATTCGGCCAGGCTGTGGTTCATAAAGCGCCCCAGGCCGTGGTCGGTGAACGTCTCTTCCTGTAACGCCTGACCAATGCCCCAGACCACACCGCCGAGTATCTGGCTGCGCGCGGTTTTCGGATTCACGATGCGGCCCGCCGCGACGGCGTCCACCACGCGATTGACGCGAATGGTGCCCAAGTCCTCGTCCACCAGCACCTCGACGAACACCGCCGAGTGAGTCGCCGTCGAATAGCCATCGCGCTTCTCATCAGGCGCGGCATCGATCTGCACCTCCAGGGTCTCGTGGGACGACTCGCGAACGATGTCTGCGTAAGCAAAACGCTGATCATCGATGTGGAGATAACCGTCGCCGTAACCAACATCGGCCATATCCACCACGGCGTACTGCGGATGCGCCATGCGCACGGCATCCAGCAGTTTGGCGCGCAACGCACGGCAGGCCTGCTGCACCGCGGTGCCCACGGACGACACCGTAAACGACCCGCCCTGCAGCGGCGCCGTCGGCAATGACGAGTCGCCCAGCAAGAAGGTGACATCATCCGGGCTTACGCCCGCCGCTTCGGCGGCGATCTGCGTCATGACCGTGTAAGTGCCGGTGCCGATGTCCGTGGTGGCGCTGCTGACGGTAATCTTGCCGCTGCTGTCGATGCTGGCCTTGGCGCTGGCTGGCATTTGCATGGCCTCCCAGACACCGCCCGCCATCCCCCAACCCACCAGCTGACGGCCTCGACGCATGCTGCGCGGCTCGGGATTGCGCTTGCTCCAGCCAAAGCGCTCGGCGCCTTGTTGATAGCAGGCCAGCAGCTCCTTGCTCGAGTACGGCTTGCCCTCGTTGCCGTTGCTCTCGGCAAAGTTGACCACTCGCAATTGCACGGGATCGATGCCGGCAGCGATCGCCAGTTCGTCCATCGCGCATTCAAGCCCGACCATGCCGGACGCCGCGCCAGGTGCGCGCATGTCCAGCGGCGTGCACACGTCCAGCGGCGCCAGCTCGTAGCTCAACTGCACGTTGTCGCACTGATAGAGCATGCCGCTCCATTCAACGACGTGCTCGGTGAAGTCTTCAAAGCGTGAGGTCTGCCCGATGACGTCGTGGGCGATGGCCACCAGCTTGCCGTCTTTCGCAGCACCCAGGCGCATGTGCTGCAAGGTGTGCGGACGGTAGCCGAAGGTGAACATCTGCTGGCGGGTCAGCGTCAGGCGCACCGAACGCTTGAGTTTCAGCGCGGCCATCACGGCCAGAGGCAGCTGGTACTGCGGGCGCAGCCCGGAGCCGAACGCGCCGCCTACAAACGCAGCAAGGACCCGAATCTTTTCTTTTTCCAGACCAAACACGTTGTGCAGGTAGTTCTGGCAGTTCTGCGTGCCCTGGGTTTTGTCGTGGATCTCCAGGCTGCCGTCCGCCTGATAAAACACCGTGGACGCGTGCGGCTCCATCGGGTTGTGGTGCTCGTTGGGCGTGCTGTAGTGGGTGTCGACCGTCACCGCGGCCTGGGCGAATGCGCCCGAAAAATCCCCGCGTGGCTTCGGCGTTTCGGCCGGTGCGGTGTGGGCGTCACTCTGGCCAACACTGAGGTCGGTCTGGTGGGCCTGGGTTTCGTACTCGATGCGCACCAGCGAGCCGGCATGCCGCGCCAGCTCAAGGTTGTCCGCCACAACCAGCGCCAGCGGCTGGCCGCTGTAGAGCACGCGGTCGTTGTAGAACGGGCGAAACGGGGAGCCTTCGGCGGCGTCGGCGTCCTGATAGTCTTCGTCGTAACTGGCAATGTGCGGGCGGTTGGTGTGGTCGATGACCGCCACCACGCCAGGCACGGCCAGTGCCTGCGAGGCATCGATACGCACGACGCGGCCCGACGCAATGGCGCTGGAGACCACGCTGCCATGCAGCAGGCCGAGCTCCGGGTACTCACCGGCGTAGCGGGCCTGACCGGTAACTTTCAAGCGCCCGTCGACGCGGTCCATGGGTTGGCCCAGCGCGCAGGCCGCTCCCGAATCGGGTAGGTTCGCGTTCATTAAACAGTTCCTCCCAAGGTGGCGTCGCTCAGGGCGCGAACGATCGCGCGGCGGGCCAGCTTGATCTTGAAAGCGTTGTGCGCCAGCGGCTCGGCATTGCGCAGCATGGCATCGGCAGCGGCGACAAAGTTTTCCCGCGAGACGGGCTGACCTTTGAGCGACTGCTCGACGGCTGTATCACGCCAGGGTTTGTGGGCGACGCCACCGAGGGCGATGCGCACATCACGGATGACGTCGCCATCGAGCTCGACGGCTGCCGCCACCGAAACGAGCGCAAAGGCGTAGGACGCGCGGTCACGAATTTTCAAATAATGACTGTGCTGCTGGAAACGCGGCGCGGGCAATTCAACGGCCGTGATCAGTTCATCATCGGCCAACTGGTTGTCGCGCTGCGGCGCATCGCCCGGCAGGCGGTGGAAGTCAGCGAATTCGATGACCCGGGCACCGGCGCGACCTTGAACGTGAACGCGAGCTTCAAGCGCTGCCAGCGCCACGCACATGTCCGAGGGGTGCGTGGCGACGCAAGCATCGCTGGCGCCGAGGATCGCGTGAATGCGGTTCAGGCCGTCTTTCGCCGGGCAGCCAGTGCCCGGTTCGCGCTTGTTGCACGGCACGCTCGAATCGTAAAAGTAGTAGCAGCGGGTGCGCTGCAACAAGTTGCCACCGGTGCTCGCCATATTGCGCAACTGCGGCGAAGCGCCGGCCAGAATGGATTGAGACAGCAGCGGATAATCGCGTTCGATCAACGGGTGCCACGCCAGATCAGCGTTGCTCACCAGCGCGCCGATCATCACGCCGCCGCTGTCAGTGGCGCGGACTTCCTTCATCGGCAGGCCGGTGATGTCGATCAGGTGCTCGGGACGGGCAACGTTTTCTTTCATCAAGTCCAGCAGGTTGGTACCGCCCGCGATGAACCGGCTGGCAGGGCCTGCGAGGTTGACCGCCTCGGTGATGTCCGAAGGCTTGCTGTAGCTGAAGGGATTCATTGGCCGCGCCCTCCTTGATCCGGGGCGGGACTCATCGATGGCAGGACTTCCACCACCGCCGCGCGAATGTTGTTATAGGCGCCGCAGCGGCACAGGTTGCCGCTCATCAGCTCTTTCACGTCATCATCGGTGCTGGCGCGGCCTTCGTTGGCCAGGCCCACCGCCGAGCAGATTTGTCCCGGCGTGCAGTAGCCGCACTGAAAGGCATCGTGTTTGATAAACGCCTGCTGCATCGGGTGCAGCGTGTCGCCGTCGGCGAGCCCTTCGATCGTGGTCAGCTCGGCGCCGTCACACATGATCGCCAGGGTCAGACACGCATTGATGCGTTTGCCGTTGCGCAGCACGGTGCATGCACCGCATTGGCCGTGGTCGCAGCCCTTTTTGGTGCCGACCAGATCCAGCTGCTCTCGCAGCAGATCCAGCAGTGTGGTCCAGGGCTGTACGTCCACTTGTCGGGTCTGGCCGTTCAGCGTCAGAGCGATGGAATGCTCTGCGAAGTCCGGTTGATGGGTTGCACTCATGGGAAGCCTCACGGTAGGTACACGATCAGCGCAGTGATCTGCGTCTTAAGGGGTACGACTTGTCGGGTTCCGGAAACGTTCAGGGTTTGTGACGGGCGTTTTGACGCAGCGCTTTGGGCGACAAGGGGCAAGGTCAATCAGGACATTTGCAATCCGACGACAACCGCAAGGTCCCATCGCCGGAAGCTGCTGGTATGATGCGCGGCTTTTTGCAACTGGCAGAATTTGTGCAAGCCGTTTCGGTGAGCTGTGCTTTGCTGTTTCAGTCGACTACATAAATGACGCGAGGCGTCACCGGGGAGCCTTAAATGCTGGAGCGGTTGTTTCAACTCAGGGCACACAACACCAATGTGCGCACCGAAATTCTGGCCGGGGTCACGACCTTTCTGGCCATGGCCTACATCCTGTTCGTGAACCCGAGCATTCTTGGCGAAACCGGCATGGACAAGGGCGCGATCTTCGTTGCCACGTGTCTGGCCGCCGCCATCGGTTCCACCGTGATGGGCCTGATCGCCAACTACCCGATCGCCCTGGCGCCAGGCATGGGCCTGAATGCCTTCTTTACTTACACCGTCGTGCTGCACATGGGCCACACCTGGCAAGTGGCGCTGGGCGCGGTGTTTATTTCGGCGGTGATGTTCTTCCTGCTGTCGATCTTCCGGATCCGCGAATGGATCATCAACAGCATTCCGTTGCCTCTGCGCTCGGCAATCGCTGCCGGTATCGGCCTGTTTCTGGCGCTGATTGCCCTGCACAACGCCGGCATCGTGGTCAGCAACCCGGCCACAATGGTCGGCCTGGGCGACCTGGCAAAACCGGCGCCGATCCTTGCAGCCCTGGGCTTTGCGCTGATCGTCGGCCTTGAGGCGTTGAAGGTGCGCGGCGCTGTGCTGATCGGCATTCTGGCGGTGACCATCGTCTCCATTGCGCTGGGCTTCTCGCCATTTGGCGGCGTGATCTCGATGCCGCCTTCGCTGGCACCGACGTTCCTGCAGCTGGACATCCCGGGCGCACTGAACATCGGTCTGGTCAGCGTGATTTTCTCTTTCCTGTTTGTCGACCTGTTCGATAACTCGGGCACCTTGATCGGCGTCGCCAAGCGCGCGGGCCTGATGGGCAACGACGGGCACATGCCAAAAATGGGCCGTGCGCTGATCGCCGACAGCACCGCGGCAATGGCGGGTTCCCTGTTGGGGACGTCGACCACCACCAGTTACATCGAATCGGCTGCGGGCGTTAGCGCCGGTGGACGGACGGGCCTGACGGCCATCGTGGTGGCTGTGTTGTTCCTGCTGGCGCTGTTCTTCGCCCCGTTGGCAGGCAGTGTTCCGGCGTTCGCCACCGCGCCTGCCCTGCTGTTCGTCGCGGTATTGATGACCTCCGGGCTCGCTGAAATCAACTGGGACGACATCACTGAAGCGGCGCCTGTGGTGATCACCGCGCTGGCGATGCCGTTCACTTACTCCATCGCCAACGGCATCGCTTTTGGCTTCATTTCCTGGACCGTGATCAAGCTGCTGTCGGGCCGGGGCCGCGAGCTGAATCCGGCACTGGTCGTGCTGTCGATTCTGTTCGTGATCAAGCTGGGCTTTTATCCATGAGTTCTACGTTCGACCCTGCCACCTACGCCGCACAGCTTGAGGAGAAGGCCACGCGCTTGCGCGAGTTGCTGGCACCCTTCGAGGCGCCCGAGCCTCAAGTCTTCGATTCGCCGCGCGAGCACTACCGGCTGCGGGCCGAGTTCCGCCTGTGGCGCGACGACGGCAAGCGTCATTACGCGATGTTCGCGCCGGGGGACAAGCACACGCCGATCCTGATCAACGATTTCCCCATCGCCAGCCAGCAGATCAACGCGCTGATGCCGGTGCTGCGGGATCGTTGGGAAGCCAGCAAGACGCTCAATCACAAGCTGTTCCAAGTGGATTTCCTGACCACGCTGGCCGGTGACGGCATGATCACCCTGTGCTATCACCGCCCGCTGGATGACGCCTGGCAGGCGGAAGCCGAGCAATTGGCCGCTGACCTTGACGTCAGCGTGATTGGCCGCTCGAAAGGCCAGCGTCTGGTGATCGGTCGCGACTACGTGACCGAGGCGCTGGAGGTCGCTGGCCGGACCTTCACCTATCGACAGCCTGAAGGCGCGTTCACGCAGCCCAATGGCACGGTGAACCAGAAGATGTTGAGCTGGGCATACGACGCGCTGGGCGATCGCGACGATGATTTGCTTGAGCTGTATTGCGGCAACGGCAACTTCACGCTGCCTTTGGCGACGCGTGTGCGCAAAGTGCTGGCCACCGAAATCAGCAAGACGTCAGTCAATGCGGCGCTGAGTAACCTGGCGGACAACGGGGTGGATAACGTGTCGCTGGTGCGTCTGTCGGCGGAAGAGCTGACCGAAGCACTGAACGAGGTGCGTCCGTTCCGTCGTCTGGCGGGTGTCGACCTGAAAAGCTACGACTTCGGCAGCGTCTTCGTTGACCCACCGCGGGCCGGCATGGACCCCGACACCTGCGAGCTGACGCGACGCTTCGAGCGGATTCTGTACATCTCGTGCAACCCGGAAACCCTGGCCGCGAACATCGCACAACTGCACGACACCCACCGGGTCGAGCGCTGCGCGCTGTTTGATCAGTTCCCGTATACGCACCATATGGAATCCGGGGTGCTATTGGTTCGCCGCTGAAGGCGATTCCGGCCAGTTCTTCGCATCAATCCCTCTGTAGGGGCCAGCCCGCTGGTGAACGGTTTTTTGTAGGAGCCGGCTTGCTGGCGAACACAGGGCGTCTATCGACTTGACTGTGTCTGACGCTCCGCGTTCGCCAGCAAGCCGGCTCCTACAGAGCAGTGTTTCAGTGGGACCGGCTTTAGCCGGGAAGAGGCCATCAGTCTTTTCCATAAGGCTGCCCTGCGCGCCATCCATGCGCAGGCAGCATATCCCGCACCACCCATCATTAAATTCCTGACAGCAAGCGGCGAACTTCGCCAGACCGGTGTATAACTCTTGGCCGTCTTTTGCTTCGATGGATGCCTGCCTTGAGCTCCGAATCGCCCGCTCCGACCTCTGAATCCTCCGCCAAAAGCGCCCTGCGCCTGCCCGGCTTTTTCGCCTTTCTCACCGCACGTCTCGCGGCGGTGTTCGCCATGCAGATTCAGGCGGTGGTGGTTGCCTGGCAGGTCTATGACATGACCCGCAGCCCGATCTCGCTGGCCTACGTCGGTCTGGCGCAGTTCATTCCCATGCTGCTGCTGTTGATGCCGGCGGGCGACCTGATCGACCGCTACGACCGCAAGATGATCCTGACCATCAGTTGGTCGGTTCAGGCGGTCTGCAGCCTGATGCTGATGCTGTTTTCGGTCACGCACCATCAGGACACGCGCCTGATTTACGCCACCCTGGCGTTGTTCGGCTGCGCCCGCGCCTTTACCGGGCCGGCGTTGCAGAGCCTGCTGCCGCAAGTCGTCCCGCGTGAAAAGCTCGCCTCGGCCATTGCCACCAACAGCATGATCATGCGCATCGCGACCATCGCCGGGCCTCTGGTCGGTGGCGGGTTATATGCGGCTGGCGGCGGCGGTTTGACCTATTCAGTGTGCATGGCCAGCTTCATCGCCGGCGTGCTGTTGCTCATCCGCGTGCCGGTGCTCTATGCCGGCAAAAAGCAGATTCTCGAATCCACTGCGTGGAAGCGCTTTACTGCAGGCATCGCCTTCATACGTTCGCGCCCCATCATCCTGGGCACTATCTCGCTGGATCTATTCGCGGTGCTGCTGGGCGGCGTGGTGGCGCTGCTGCCCATTTACGCCCACGAGGTTCTGCATCTCGGGCCACAAGGCCTGGGCGCGCTGCGCAGTGCAATGAGTTTAGGGGAGGTCAGCACCGGTCTGTACCTGAGCTTCCGGCCTTTTGACCGACACGTCGGTCTGGTCATGTTCATCGCCGTCGCGGTGTTCGGCGTTGCAAACCTGGTGTTCGCCCTGTCGACGCTGTTCTGGCTGTCGCTGTTGGCCTTGATGATCGCGGGTGCGGCGGACATGGTCAGCGTCTACATCCGTTCGACACTGGTGCAGTTTTCCACGCCGGACGACATGCGCGGCCGCGTCAATGCGGTGAATATGCTGTTCATCGGTTCGTCCAACGAACTGGGCGAGTTCCGCGCGGGCAGCAGCGCAGCGCTCTGGGGTGCCGTGCCCGCCGCGATCATCGGCGGCCTGTGCACACTGGGCGTTGTGGGTGCCTGGATGGTGGGTTTCAAGGCTCTGCGTCAGGTCAACCACTTCGCCGACGCCTCACCGGCCGAGACCACCGAGAAGCAGACGACGCGGGTTTGATGTAAGCCCTCATCAGTATTTGCCGTTGGCGCGTACCCTCTGCGCGCCATGCGAATGCGGGCACTTCCCCACCCCTTTTGCACGATTACTGTGACGAATATCGCCCGCTACGGAATGTTCCGTAGGACGGCCTATAGCTTCAGCGTAGGACCGATCCGAATCGTACTTTCGACCCCCCTCTTCGCGCTTCAAAGCCTTTAATGCGCTCCCTATCCTTGCTGGATCTGAACTCAGCAAGGACGAAACACATGGCGTTTGACGGATTCATCAAGCTGGACGGTATCGAAGGCGAGTCGCTGGACGAGCGACACAAGGGCTGGATGGAAATCGTCGCCTACGACTTCGGCGTCAGCCAAAGCACCTCTGCCACCGCGAGCTCAAATGGCGGCGCGGGCTCGGGTCGGGCCAGCCTCAGCGACTTCACCTTCAGCAAACGCCTGGACAAATCCAGCGCTGCGTTGTTCGAAGCCAGTTGCGCGGGCACCCACATCAAAGACCTGACCTTATGCCTCTATCGGGCTGGCGGGGAGAAGCTCAAGTATTACGAAGTGCGCCTCGAAGAAGTCATCATTTCTGATTTCAGCCAAAGCGGTGAAAGCGGCGAGCCGCTGGAACACGTGCAAATCAACTTCGGCCGCGTTCGCCTCCTGTACACCCAGCAGAAACGCAGCGATGGCGCGGCGGCCGGTAACGTCACCGGCGGCTGGGACCTCATCGCCAACAAGCGCTTTAGCTGAGGACAGCGAATGTCCAAGCCCTACGCGTTTATCAATGACCGCATACAAACCTATTTCACACTCAAGGCACGGGTGGGCGGGGGTGCGAAGTTCGATGTGCTTAACGCGCACATCCGAAACGTTGTGGTGATGCCTGGCCAAGTGGTGATTGTCAGCGACGGTTCGACCGGCATTCTGACGGCGGAAGAGATGGAGCTGATGAACCTGGCGCGCAACGTCCATCGCCAAGTGAAAGGTGCAGGCGGCCAGCTCATCGAGAACTATGACCTGCTGCAGAACATACTCAGTTATGGATCGCTGGGTATTGGCGCTGCCACCGGGAGTTGGGGCAAGCACCTTGAGGGGGTGAAGCAAACTCTGGGGGACATTGAGCGGCTTTACAAACTGTCGCTGGCGCGCGGAACACCCATTGCCCGGCAGGAGTTCATCAATCAGCGACGAGCGCTGTTCGCCACACTTGATAAGCAACTGGAAGGAATTGCCCGCTGGGGTACCGGGCTACGGAAAAAGGGCCCGCTTAAGAAGATGCTGGGGTTGTCGACCAAGAGTTATCTGCACACAGGTGAGATCCAGGGGTATGCGGAGCGGGTTGGGAGGATTGCCAAGGTGGCAAAGTTGTTGAAGCATGGGACAGCGATTGGGATCGGGCTGAACTTAGCATCTACCGCGCTTGAGATTAAGGAAGCCTGCTCGACCGGAAGGGAAGATATTTGCACGCGAGCGAAATTCGTCGAAGGCGTGAAACTGGTGGGCAATGTCAGCGGCGGCTCCTTAGGCGGAACGCTAGGTAGCACAGCGGCGGCTACTGCATGCTTCGCGATATTGGGTCCAACAAGCGGCCCGGTGGCACTTGCCTGTTTGATCGTGGGCGCAGTTGCTGGAGGGTATGGAGGTGGGTTGGCAGGTGAGAAAAGCGGAGAGCTCATAGGAACCAAACTTTATGAATGGAGCCCGCACACTAATGGTGATTGAGAAAGTCTGGTGGGTGATGGCGGTGTTTGGAAGCATATTCGTCAATCTCATCATGATGATTTACTTCCAGCTCAATAAGTTAACCGTCATGGAGGAACTGCTATCAGACGTAAAATTAGTCCAGTGGAACAGAAGCGTGTGGGGCGGGGGCCTCATTGGCAGGCAGATGAGGCTGAACGGGTTAGCGATGATTATCGTCATGCATAAGCTTATGTACAGCCGGGGTGAGATACCCCTCGACGCAGACAAGCGGTTGTCTTCGGCGCTCAGATTTCAACTTCAGGCGCTCTACCTTTTCTCGTACACAAACGGCGCGGCTTTAGCTTGGGTTTATTTCTCCCTAGATTGAACGAACCTGACAGTATTCTTCGAGACTTTTCGATTACCACTAGTGATGATGTCTGGAACTGCCTTACCAATGCACCAATTAGTTGGCCCATTGTTAATGGCAAAGGCAATGTCCTTTTGGATGATCGCGACCGTCTTGGCGATGACGTTTTTTTTTGCTACAGAAAGATAGAAGTAATTGAAAGCTATCTAAATGGCTGCAAATGCATATGTGATGCTCGGAGCATATGGGGTGACGGCATTATCGGAAGACAGATGCGCATGAACATGGTGTCTGTCGTCCTCACTTTTCCGCATTTGATGTACCGTCGTGGAGATATTTCAAAAGACGCAAACTTAAGAGTGCCACCACATTTAAGGGCCTGGATACTCTGGCTCTATATCAATCTAAATACAGTATTTGCATGCATGATCGGGCTTTATGCCTTTATCACAGCACAGTGAGAGAAGTGACAGAAATGACCGAAAAATATCTCTATGAACGGACGCCGTGATGGACAACATCCCAACTGGATTACCCTCACTCATCATACTATTGGTCACCGCCACCCACATTGTGGGCTCCCATATATTCTTCTACATATACCTGGAAAAGATTGAAGACCACCTATGTGACATCGAGATGCTTTCATTTAATAGAGCGGTCTGCGGAGACAGTCTTTTTGGACGAAGGATGAGGGAAACTTTCGTAATGCTGGTCGCAGTCGCACCTGAAATCTTCTGGAGGCAGGAACGTATCCCCAGGCAAAAGCTCCTCAAATTACCTCCCCGACTGCTGTGGGGAGTGCGGATAATTTATGGCTCGATGATTCTTATCGGCGTGAGCAGCGGACTGCTCTATTATTTTCGCGCGCCTCATTAACGCACTCAAACAGCGCTGCCTTGGCATGGGCTATTTCTCCGCAGGTTGAAAAACACAAATAAGGTTCCAAGCCGCCAACCCCCACCAAACAGCTCTGAAGGTGAGCAATACCTCTGAAGAACCGATTCGCGAACTATTCCCCCTCCCCTCCTCTCTTAGTCCAGCAGACCAGACGTCGTACGCCCGCCGTCTACACTTCCCACACGACCAAAAGAGGATTCCCCCATGCTATGGAAAAAAGGACGTCGCAGTGACAACGTCGTGGACGCACGCAGCAATTCCGGGGGTGGCGGTGGCGGCGGGATGCGCATTGGCGGCAAGGGCCTGGGACTTGGCGGGATCGTGATCATCGTCGCGATCGGCCTGCTGACCGGGCAAGACCCGATGCGGATCCTGGGTGAGATCACCGGCCAGATGGGTTCGGAGCAAACCACCGCGGTCAATCCGCAAACGCGCCAGGCGCCGCCTGCCAATGACGAGCAAGCCGACTTCGTGCGCGCGATTCTCGGGGACACCGAGGACACGTGGCAGCAGGTGTTCCAGCAGATGGGCAGCCAGTACAAAGCCCCGACCCTGATCCTGTTCAGCGGCAGGGTGCAGTCGGCGTGTGGCTCGGCGTCTTCGGCAAGCGGTCCGTTCTATTGCCCGGCCGACCAGCGCGTGTACCTGGACATGGAATTTTTCCGTGAAATGAGCCAACGGTTCAAGGCGGCGGGCGATTTTGCTCAGGCGTACGTGATTGCCCACGAAGTTGGCCATCATGTGCAGACCTTGTTGGGGGTTTCGGCTAAAGTTGACGCCGCCCGCCAACGCGGCATGAAAATGGAAGGCGACAACGGTTTGCTGGTGCGTCAGGAGCTGCAAGCTGACTGCTTTGCGGGCGTTTGGGCCAACAACGCACAAAAGCGTTTGAACTGGCTGGAGCCGGGTGATATTGAAGAGGCGCTGAACGCCGCCAATGCCATTGGCGACGACCGCTTGCAGCAACAGGGTCAGGGCCGGGTCGTGCCAGACTCGTTTACCCACGGCACATCTGCCCAGCGGGTCCGCTGGTTCAAGACAGGTTTTGCCCAGGGACAAATCAACCAGTGCGATACGTTCGCCGCAAAGAGCCTCTGATCACATGATGAAACCGCTTTCGATCCTGTTGTTGGGCACCCTGATGAGCATCAATGCTCATGCGGCGGATCAGGCGGTTAAATCCATCAGCCCCGACCGGCTGCAAATCAACGGGACGACCCAGGCTACGCTCGGCCTGAGTCAGAGCTGGGTACGTCCCAGCCCGCAAGTACAGCGGGTGGTGATTGTGTTTCACGGTCGGTTGCGCAACGCCCAGACCTACCTGCGTAGCGTCGAGCGCGCCGCCAATCAGTCCAGGCAGCGCTCGAAAACGCTGTTGATCGCACCACAGTTTCTCGACGAGAAAGACATCGCCGCACACCGTCTGCCCGACGCCGTGCTGCGCTGGCACACCAACGACTGGATGGCGGGCGAGAAATCGCTGGGGCCCAAGCCGATCAGCTCATTTGTCGTGATCGATCACATCCTCAAGCGCTTGAGTGACAGCAAGCTGTTCCCCAATCTCAAAGAGATCGTGATCGCGGGTCATTCCGGCGGTGCTCAGGTGGTGCAACGCTACGCAATGATCGGCGGTAAAGAAGATGCGTTGCTGAAGAAGGAAGGCATCAAGTTGCGGTACGTGATCGCCAATCCATCCTCGTACGCATATTTCGACGCCACCCGGCCACTGCCGGTTGATGCGGCAAGTTGCCCGACGTTCGACACCTGGAAATACGGCATGAACAAGCTGCCCGCATATGCTGGCAAGGAAACACCCGCCGAGCTTGAGGCTGCTTACGTCAAGCGCGACATCACCTACCTGCTGGGCGAACTGGACACCGATCCGGAGCACCCGGCGCTGGACAAGGATTGCGGCGCTGAAGCCCAGGGGCCGCAGCGTCTTGCGCGAGGCCACAACTATTTCGATTACCTGAGCAAGCGTCATCCGGAAGGCTTGAATCAGCGCCTGGTGGAAGTCAAAAACGTCGGACACAACGGCGATGCGATTTTCACCTCACCAGAAGGGCAAACGGCGCTGTTCAAGGCGAACTGAGAAAGGTGGGCGCATCAGTGGTACTGGCTTTAGCCGGGAAGAGGCCGGTGTGTACACCATCAAATTTTTGGTGAATTCCCGGACGCCTTCCCGGCTGAAGCCGGTCCCACTATTTAAATGCGATCCGACAGTAGGACCGGCTTTAGCCAGGAAGAGGCCGGTGCTTATACCATCAAATTTGTGGTGAATTCCCGGACGCCTTCCCGGCTGAAGCCGGTCCCGCTATTTAAACGCGATCCGACAGGAGGACCGGCTTTAGCCGGGAAGAAGCCGGTGTGTACCCCCTCAAATTTGTGGCGAATTCCCGGACGCCTTCCCGGCTGAAGCCGGTCCCACTATTCAGAAGCGATCCGACAGTAGGACCGGCTTTAGCCGGGAAGAAGCCGGTGTGTACGCCGTCAAATTTATGGTGAATTCCCGGACGCTTTCCCGGCTGAAGCCGGTCCCACTATTTAAATGCGATCCGACTTAAACGCGATCCGACAGTAGGACCGGCTTTAGCCAGGAAGAAGCCGGTATGTACGCCATCAAATTTGTGGTTAATTCCCGGACGCCTTCCCGGCTGAAGCCGGTCCCACCATTTAAAAGCGATCCGACAGTAGGACTGGCTTTAGCCGGGAAGAAGCCGGTGTGTACACCATCAAAATTGTGGCGAATTGCAAGACGCCTTCCCGGCTGAAGCCGGTCCCACTATTTAACGCGATCCGACAGTAGGACCGGCTTTAGCCGGGAAGAGGCCGGTGTGTACACCATCAAATTTGTGGCGAATTCCCGAACGCCTTCCCGGCTGAAGCCGGTCCCACTATTTAACGCGATCCGACAGTAGGACCAGCTTTAGCCGGGAAGAGGCGGGTGTGTACACCATCAAATTTGTGGTGAATTCCCGGACGCCTTCCCGGCTGAGGCCGGTCCCACTATTTAAAAGCGATCCGACAGTAGGACCGGCTTTAGCCGGGAAGAGGCCGATGTGTATACCATCAAATTTGTGGTGAATTCCCGGACGCTTTCCCGGCTGAAGCCGGTCCCGCTATTTAAGCGCGGTCCCACCAAGCCGGGCCTACGATTCAATTCCAGCGCAATCAGCTCTTGGCGCCAATCATTGCCTTTAACGCCACGCAGTCGGCCGCGTGCCAGTCGGTCAACGCCGGCCACGGGTTGTCGGGCAGGTTGACCAGTACGGTCCGAGTGCCTGCCGCTCGACCGCAGGCCAGGTCAAATTGGTAGTCGCCGACCATTACCATTTCCGAGGGCTGCACGTTCCACGCCTCGGCGAGCTTGAGCAGGCCACCCGGATCCGGCTTTGGCGCGGCTTCGTCACGCCCCAGCACGTCGTCTTTGGCAAAGCAGTCGGCAATGCCAATGGCTTCCAGCGTAACGTGGGCAAGCTCTCTGGCATTGCGCGTCAGGATGCCCAGACGATAACCCCGCCCTGCCAGCTCCCTGACCAATTCAACAGCCCCCGTCGCCGGTCTGGACGCAACGGCCAGCGCGCGCTCGTGGTCCAGCAGCCAGGCATGTTTGGCCGCAGCAACGTCAGCCGGCAGCGCAGCAAGGTGACCGAGAATGTCATCCTCCTGGGGGATATCCAGTGCGCGCTTGATCGCCGGGAAGTCATGCACCGCAAGCGTCAACGTGCCGTCCATGTCAAACACCCAGTGGCGCAGCCGAGCGAGGCTCATGACCAGTCCTTGCGGTGGCGAATCAGCCCTTCCTGGCTAACCGAAGCCACGAGCTTGCCATCGCGGTTGAACACGCTGCCACGGGAGAACCCCCGGGCGTTGCCAGCCCATGGGCTGTCCATGGCGTAAAGCAGCCAGTCGTCCGCACGCAGTTCGCCGTGGAACCACAGCGAGTGATCAAGACTGGCGATCTGCATGTCTTTTTGCCAGACCGTCTTGCCGTGAGGCAGCAGCGACGTGGTCAGCAGATTGAAATCCGAGGCGTAGGCGAGCATGTAGCGGTGCAAGGCGGGGATGTCCGGCAGCGTGCCGTCGGCGCGAAACCAGATGTACTTGACCGGGTCAGCGGGCGCCGGGTTGTAGGGATCGGACTGGGTGACCGGCCGGAACTCGATCGGCTTGGGGCACAGCAGTTTGTCCTTCATGTGCTCCGGAATCAGGTGCTCGCGCTGATGCATCAGCTCAAGCTCGGACGGCAGGTTTTCCGGGCCGACCACCTGCGGCATCTGCGTCTGGTGCTCAAAGCCTTCCTCGTCGTACTGAAACGAGGCGCTGCAGGTGAAAATCGGATGGCCCTTCTGGATGGCCGTCACGCGACGCGTGCTGAAGCTGCCGCCGTCGCGCACCCGGTCGACCTGATACACCACCGGCAGGTGCGCGTCACCCGGTCGCAGGAAATAGCCATGCAGCGAATGCACGTGCCGCGCGTCTTCGACCGTCTTGCTCGCCGCCGAAAGCGATTGCCCCAGCACCTGACCGCCGAACAGCTGGCGAAAACCAAGGTCCTGGCTGCGTCCACGAAAAAGGTTTTCTTCGATCGGCTCCAGGCTTAACAGCGACACCAGATCATCCAGCACGTGGCTCATTCAGGGTTCCTCACACGGTCGTCTCGCCAACCGCCATCACATCATTCAGGCCATGCGCGCCGAAGGTCGGCGCCTATGGAAGTTGGGCGAAATGATACAGAGGTTTGTAGCCCGATTCCTGTGGCTGTTCACAGCGTCGCCAGCCAGCCGTTCCGGTTGATGCGATACAGCACGTGGGGCCGCAGCGGATGACCGTCGGGTAATGTGGGATGGTCGAAATTATCCATCGGATCGTTGCGCATGCCGATGGCCTGCATGACCTTTTGGGAGGGCAGATTGTTGACCGCCGCAAACGCCACGATTTCCTCAAGGTCCAGATGCTCGAAACCGCAGCCGAGGACCGTCCACGCGGCCTCGCTGGCATAACCCAGGCCCCAATGCTCACGGGCCAGGCGCCAGCCGATCTCCACCGCAGGGGTAAACGCTGCTTCAAAGCCCACCACGCCCAAGCCGGTGAAGCCGATGAATTCCCCGGTGTCATTGCGCTCGAGAGCCCAGAACCCATATCCGTATTCGGCAAAATGCCCGCGCACGCGACCAATCAGCTTGGCGCTTTCCAGACGGCTCAAGGGCTGCGGAAAGTAACGCATCACCTGTGGATCGGCGCACATCTGCGCGAAGGTCGGCAAATCATCATCTCGCCATTGACGCATCAACAAGCGCGCGCTGTTGAGCTCAAGAATCGGCTCCATCGATCGTCTCCGTTTTGCCTCGACTTTCAAATTGCCCGCCGGCTGACCCCGTCCCCCGCTCAGGCAAATCGCTGTGCGGTGATCGTCAGAACTGGCAAGATTCCCCTTCGTACCAGACGCGTGCCTACCATGCCCCTGCCCCTCATTTACCACGAAGACTACAGCCCGGACTTTCCGCCCGACCACCGCTTCCCGATGGACAAGTTCCGGCTTCTGCGCGACCACCTTATCGACACCGGGTTGACAACAGATGCTCAATTGTTTCGCCCACAGGTTTGCCCGACGGATATCCTCGCGCTGGCCCATGATCCCGGTTACATCGGCCGCTACATGGACGGCGCGCTGTCGCGCGAGGATCAGCGCCGCCTCGGCCTTCCCTGGAGCGAGGATCTGGCCCGACGTACGGTACGGGCTGTAGGTGGCTCGCTGCTGACGGCAGAACTCGCCCTGCAGCACGGACTGGCCTGTCACCTCGCCGGCGGCACACACCATGCGCACTTCGATTACCCGGCCGGATTTTGCATCTTCAACGACCTGGCGATCATCAGTCAGTACCTGCTGCAGAGCGGGCGCGTCGACCGTGTGCTGATATTTGATTGCGACGTGCATCAAGGTGACGGCACCGCGCGAATTCTCGAACACACCGAAGACGCGATCACCGTCTCGTTGCACTGCGAAAAGAACTTCCCCGCCCGCAAAGCGCAGAGTGACTGGGACATTCCGCTGCCGATGGGCATGGGTGACGACGACTACCTGAAGGTGGTCGACGACACGCTCAATTACCTGCTGCCGCTGTATCGGCCGGATCTGGTGCTGTACGACGCAGGAGTGGATGTGCACAAGGACGACGCGCTGGGGTATTTGCAGCTCACCGATGCAGGCGTTGCCCGCCGTGACGAGGCGGTGATGCACCACTGCCTTGGCCGGGACATTCCGGTGATGGGCGTGATCGGCGGCGGCTACAGCAAGGATCGAGAAGCGCTCGCCCGGCGGCACGGGATTCTTCATCACGTTGCCCAGCGGGTGTGGATGGAGCGAGGGCTTTAAGTGAATGAACTTACCCACATCCCCTGTGGAACGGCCTGTGGATAACCTGCGTGCAAGGTCACGATCCCCCGTTCTCACTGGGCTTGGCGCGCGCTGTACGTTTTTTAACCAAAAAGTTTTCCACAGGCTGGCCGCGTTTCATGAAGCTCGCGTAGAATGCGCGCCCATCATCCAGCCGGTGCTCGCTTAACCATGACGTCAGACGCCAACCCAAGCACCCAGACAGTCGTCATTATCGGCGGCGGCCCCGCCGGTTTGATGGCGGCTGAAGTGCTGAGCCAGGCAGGCTTCAAGGTCGACCTTTACGACGCCATGCCCTCGGTGGGGCGCAAGTTCTTGCTGGCGGGCGTGGGCGGCATGAACATCACCCACTCCGAGCCTTCGCCTGCTTTCGTTTCACGCTACTGCGAACGCGCCCCGGTGCTCGCGCCCTTGCTGCGCAGCTTTAGCGCACAGGCGTTGTGCGAATGGATTCACGGTCTGGGCATCCAGACGTTTATCGGCAGTTCCGGGCGAGTGTTTCCCACCGACATGAAGGCAGCCCCCCTGCTGCGGGCGTGGCTGAAGCGTCTGCGCGAGGCGGGCGTCGTTATCCACACCCGTCATAGATGGCTGGGATGGACGGCAGACAACCGCTTGCGCGTTGCCGGCCCCGAGGGCGAGCTTGCCCTGAACCCTGCCGCCACCCTTCTGGCGCTGGGCGGAGCAAGCTGGTCGCGGCTGGGCTCGGATGGCGCATGGGTGCCGCTGCTAGAGCAACGCAGCATCAACGTCGCGCCTCTTCAAGCGGCCAATTGTGGGTTCGAAGTCCGCGCCTGGAGTGAGCTGCTGCGCAGCAAGTTCGCCGGGGCTCCGCTGAAAAATATCGCGATGGGCCTGCAAGGCGAGCCCCTGCGGCTGGGCGAGTGCGTGGTCACGCAGACAGGCGTTGAGGGCAGCCTCATCTATGCGCTGTCTGCGCAGATCCGCGAGGCTATCAATCAGTCGGGCTCGGCCACGGTCGAGATTGACCTGCTGCCCGGCAAAACCGTCGCCCAGGTGCAAAACGCACTGCTCAAACCGCGTGGCTCCCGCTCGATGTCCAAGCACTTGCACAGCCAGTTGGGCCTGGACGGCGTCAAGGCTGCGCTGTTACGCGAGCTCAGCCCCGCTGCAACCTTTGCTGATCCAGCCTTGCTGGCCCTCGCGATAAAGGCCCTGCCGCTGACACTGATCAAGCCCCGACCGCTGGAGGAAGCCATTAGCACGGCGGGTGGGGTGACCTTCGAAGCGCTGGACGAGCACCTGATGGTTGAGGCGCTGCCCGGCGTGTTCTGCGCCGGCGAGATGCTCGACTGGGAAGCGCCAACCGGCGGCTATCTGCTCACCGCCTGCTTCGCCAGTGGTCGTGCGGCAGGCCTGGGGATGGCGGACTGGTTGCGCCGCCAGTAAGGGTCGGCGCAACGATCGAAGATTCACGCCGCGCGATCCATCTGCGGCTCCGGTCCATTGCTGACGCCTTGATTGCCCGACACTTTGCCCTTCGATGGTCCGGTGATCCACTTACCCAATTCGACGCCCTTAAGCTCGATGTAATGGTGAGCGAGGGCACCCAGGCCAATCGCCACAAGCGTCACTGCGACCACCAATGCGTTGTTGCCCAATTCCGAGCCGGTGTCCATGAAACGCTGACCATCGACCATGGGCGCTAAATCCCGTCCGGTGAACTTCTGCGCCACGATGAACACTGTCGACAGGCAAAACACCAGCGCGGCATGGGTCATGTAGATCGAATACGACAATTTCCCCAGCAACCTGAACACGGCGGTTTTGAGAAAAGCCGATACCAGCCCGGCCTCGAACGCGAACACCAGTACCAGTACGCAGAACATCAGACTGGCAATGGCCGAGCGGTCGCTGAACTCGTTCATCACCATCCAGTACGTGGCGTAAATCAGACCCGCCTCGAGGACTGTCATCAACCAGCGCACCGGTAGGAACCGGTCGCGAACTATCAGGTAGGCCAGGTAGGTGATATTGCCGGCGAAAAAGCAGGACAGACCGAGCATTGCGCGCCAGACCAGCGGTTCGTTTTCGGTGAAGATCATCGTGAATGCGACAACTGCCACGCAGGCAAACATTAGAAAGCGGCTTCTCAATGAGAGCAGACACAACCCGCCGAACAGCAGGTAGATATAAAACTCGATGCTGATGCTCCACGACGGGTAGTTGAACGACATGGTTTCGGTCAGGGGCGTCCAGGCTTGCAACAGCAGCAGATTGGGCAAAATCTCCGAAGGGTCGAACAGCCCGGAGAACGGAACATTGTTCAGGGTGAAACCTTTTTCGTAGGCGGCCCAACGCACCAGTTCGAAGAGGATAAACACCAGCAGCATGACCACGTGCAACGGGTACAGGCGGAACAGGCGCGAGACGACGAAACGCTTGAAGTCCAATCGGGGTTTCAGTCCATATGAGTGGGCCAGGACAAACCCGCTGAGTACGAAGAAGAAGTTCAGCAAAATTTCCGCTTTGAGAAAAAACGGCAGCTCGATGAAGGCGCCCACGACATGCAGATGATGAAACACCACCAACAGTGCGAAGACGCCCCTGAAGCTGTCTAGCGTGGTAAATCGCTGAACTGATCCCATTGCCACAACGTCCCGTCCTGATTGAGAAAGCGCCCACGGCGGCAGCGAAGTCTCGCGGCCATTGCACGGTAGGGGGTTAGCGACCTGACCAACAGTTGAAATATTTCATCTCCGATACACAGGACGACGCAAACATTGACGCCAGCGTTTGACGATGATGACCCGTGAGTCACCTTGACGATGCCGGGCGTGAGTTGACGATCTGGCCGTCAATGTTTTGCTATCCGAATTGGCCACGCGCATCAGCCGAGGGCTCGTCGCGACGGCGCGAACACCTACGTACCTTTCAACTATCAATCCCGACGATGTTCGCTACCAATCGCAATGAGTTCTGATTATTTTTGCGGCGAGTAACATCGGCTCCATACCGAATGACCCACTCATTAAACGTACTGGAGCAACCCTCATGAAAACCAACAAACTGATCCTTGGCCTGGCCTTCTCTGTACTGGCAACAAGCGCTTTTGCCGCTCCCGCTGTTGATGCCAGCCAATGGTTGAACGCACCGGTTGTCGCTGAAAACGGCTCTTCCCACACCAACATTAATCGTGTTGCTGCTGACGGTGCTGATCGTGTCGGTGCAAACCGTGTCGCTGCTGATGGTGCTGACCGCGTCGGTGCAAACCGCATAGCTGCTGACGGCGCTGACCGCGTCGGTGCAAACCGCGTAGCCGCTGACGGTGCTGATCGTGTCGGTGCAAACCGCGTTGCCGCTGACGGTGCTGATCGTGTCGGTGCAAACCGCGTTGCTGCTGACGGCGCTGACCGTGTCGGTGCAAACCGTGTCGCTGAAAATGGTTCGTCGCACACCCAACTGGGCCGTATCGCCGCTGATGGTGCCGACCATGTGGGTGCCAGCCGCCTGAGCTGATCGACAGTCCGCTTCTCCCCCAGCCCGGCCTTTGCCGGGCTTGATTGTTTCTGGGCTCCACGTTTTCCCTGGCGCTCTTTTCCTGATCAGCCTTTGCCCTTCATCTCCCATAACTGTCGGACAATTCTGAGATTGGTTTCAGATTCTCCCGAGCCTGCCGATGCATTCGTGCACACGAATGTTTTGCTGGCTTTCATAACAAAAACTCTCCAGCTGACGATTTCAAACATTTACACATTCTGGAGACATGGAATGAACAGCTGGTTTGCGAACATCAGCGTCAATCTGAAGCTGGCACTCGGCTTCGGCGTCGTACTTGTATTAACTGCCCTGCTGGCCCTGGTGGGCTGGAACAGCCTGGGCAACATGACCTTCCGCAGCGACCGCGTCGCTGACATCACCAAACTCAGCCAGAAGCTGACCGACCTCCGGATTACGCGGCTGCAGTACATGCTCAGCAACGGCGACGAAGCCGTCGCGCAGACCGTGCAAACCGCGCTTGACGGATTCAAGGCGCAGCAGCAATTCCTGCAAAAAAACTTCACCAACCCACTGAACGTCGCGCCCATCACGGCGATGGGCGAGCAGATCGCCGCTTACGAGACCTCGTTGACCAAGATGCGCGAGGCCTATCAGGCGAGCGCCAAGGTCCGCGCTGACATGGGCGTCGACGCGGTGAAAGCTGCCGACCTGATCGCCGCGATCAACGACGACGTGATGAAGCTCGACCCCAGCGACGAGCGCCGTTTCGAGCAGTACCAGGCCGCGATCAAAGCCCGCGAAGACGTCATGCTGGTGCGCTACGAAGTGCGCGGCTACACCGCCAACGTTTCCGCCAAGACCGAAGACACAGCCATGCGTCAACTCACCAGCGCCATTGACGGCCTCGCGCCGCTCAACGCCATGTTTGGTGGCACTCAGGCCGAGCGCCTGAAGCAGCTGGAAGCGGCGCTGGTCGGGTATCGCAAATCGGTGCAGGGATTCAAGGCAGCCACTGACGCTATCAACACGACGCGCGCGGAGATGACCGAGGAAGGGAGCGCCATCGTCAAATTGGCGCAGCAGCTGAATGACTTGCAGCTCACCCTCGGCCAGGCCGACAGCCAGCAGGCGCGAACGCTGCAATTGGCCGGCACGCTCCTGGCGCTGATTCTCGGCACGCTGGCGGCGGTCATCATTACCCGTCAGATCACCCGGCCACTGCAGCAGACCCTGGCCGTGGTCGACCGCATTGCATCGGGCGACTTGTCACACAACATGGTCGTGACCCGCAAAGATGAACTGGGCGTGCTGCAAATGGGCATCCAGCGCATGGGCGCCACGCTACGCGAATTGATTGGCGGCATCCGTGACAGCGTCACGCAGATCGCCAGCGCCGCTGAAGAGCTGTCGGCCGTGACCGAACAGACCAGCGCCGGGGTCAACAGCCAAAAAGTGGAAACCGATCAGGTCGCCACCGCAATGCACGAGATGTCAGCCACGGTTCAAGAGGTGGCGCGCAACGCCGAGCAGGCATCGGTAGCC
This sequence comes from Pseudomonas sp., assembly GCF_036387035.1. Classification (GTDB taxonomy): domain Bacteria; phylum Pseudomonadota; class Gammaproteobacteria; order Pseudomonadales; family Pseudomonadaceae; genus Aquipseudomonas. The sequence continues at coordinate 63,296 of NZ_DASVUM010000154.1, forward strand.
GCTTCCGCCGCTGACAAGCAGGCACGCGACGGCGACAAAGTGGTGGGTGAAGCGATCACCCAGATCGAAAAACTGGCCAGTGAAGTGGTGCGTTCCACGGATGCGATGTCCGTACTGGAGCAGGAAAGCGACAAGATCGGCAAGGTGATGGACGTGATCAAGGCGGTCGCCGAGCAGACCAACCTGCTGGCGCTCAACGCTGCCATCGAGGCCGCGCGTGCCGGTGAAGCCGGTCGCGGTTTCGCGGTGGTTGCCGATGAAGTCCGTGGCCTGGCGCAACGCACCCAGCAATCGACCGAAGAAATTGAAGGCCTGGTCGCAGCCCTGCAAAACGGCACGCGACAAGTGTCGGAGATCATGCTCAGCAGCCGCAATCTGACGGAAAGCTCCGTCGTACTGACGCGCAAAGCTGGTACATCGCTGGAAAACATTACTCAGACGGTCTCGAACATTCAGGCCATGAACCAGCAGATCGCCGCCGCCGCCGAGCAGCAAAGCTCAGTGGCAGAAGAAATCAGCCGCAGCATCGTCAACGTGCGCGACGTGTCCGAACAGACCGCCGCGGCCAGCGAAGAAACCGCTGCCTCCAGCGTGGAGCTCGCGCGACTGGGCAACCAGCTGCAAATGCTGGTCAGCCACTTCAAGGTGTAAACCACTTGTCTGCGCCGGGCCAAGAGCGGCCCGGCGCAGACGGTGCAAGGATCTGAAGACGAATCGCGCAGGCGCATCGGCAAGAAAGGGATTTACTGATCCCACAATTGCCACATACTGCCCGCGCTGTTTTATTTCGTCATATTCATTTCCAACGCCGGGTTTATCTCCATGAAAAGAATTCTGCCTTACCTCCTCAGTGCTGCCCTCTCCCTCGTGCCTGTCGCCTTTTCCCATGCCGCGACTACGCCCGCCCCTGTCCAACTGATCGTGCTGAGTTCCGGTGGAATCATGGGCGCCTTCAACGCGGTAGCCCCTGATTACGAACAGCGCGCCGGTGTGAAGCTGCAAGGCGAAGTGGCGCCATCGATGGGTGCGACGCCCCAGGCGATTCCCAACCGACTGGCCCGCCATGAGCCGGCGGACGTGGTGCTGATGGTCGGTGCGGCGCTGGACAAGTTGATCAAGGACGGCAAGGTCGATCCGAAAACCCGCGTCGATCTGGGCAAATCCTACATCGCCATGGCCGTGCGTCACGGCGCGCCGCACCCTGACATCAGCACCATGGAAGCCTTCAAGCAGACGCTGCTGGACAGCAAGAGCATCGCCTATTCCGACAGCGCCAGTGGCGTGTACCTGTCCCGCGTGCTGTTCAGCCAGATGCACATCGCTGACCGTATCCAGAGCAAAAGCCGCATGATCCCCGCCGAGCCGGTGGGCGAAGTCGTTGCACGCGGAGACGCCGAGATCGGCTTTCAACAACTGAGCGAGCTCAAGCCGGTGGATGGCATCGATATCATCGGCCTGATCCCTGACCAGGCGCAGCAGATGACGCTCTACTCAGCGGGCGTCGTCACCCAGAGCAAACACCCTGAACAGGCCAGGCAGTTTCTGGAGTTTCTGAGTTCCTCGGCAGCGGCCTCTGCTATCAAGGCCAGCGGCCTGGACCCGATCGCCAAGTAACGGGGTGTGTTGGCTCGCGCTATCAAGCCTGCAGGCGCCGGCTTGCTGGCGAACGGTGTGCGGACTTTACGTGAGCGCCAGCTCGATCAACTCACCGCGCACCTCGGCGCCATCCACATGCAGCATGCCTACCGTGATCGGCAGTTTGAAGCGACGCGGTCCGGCGCTGCCCGGATTGATGAACAGCACGCCATCGCGCATCTGCTGCACGGGCCGATGGGAATGGCCGGTGACGACCACACGTACTCCGTCGGGCAATGATATCGGCACGTCGGCCAGTATGTGCGTGGTGTAAATCACCACATCGCCAATACGCAAAACGGCTTCATGGGGCACCTCGCACGCCCAGGCGTCATCGGTGTCGTTGTTGCCTCGCACCACCGTCAGCGGTGCGATGGCCTTCAATGCGTCGAGGATCTCCGGCTTGCCAATGTCGCCGCTGTGGATCAGGTAATCGCAGCCCTGCAACGCCTCAAGCGCCTGAGGCCTCAGCAGGCCGTGGGTGTCCGAGATCAAGCCGACCTTTATGCTCATCATTCATCTCCCTGCCGCCGACAGGGCGGCCTGCCTGGCTTGCACGCGCTTCATGCTGATCATCGCCAGCAAGGCAACCACTGCCACCAGTAAGGCGAAGAACTCGCCCACATGCTCCAGACCAAACGCCCGCACGCTGAAGCCAACCGCCACCACTGGCACAGAGATCGACACGTAAAGCACCACGAAAAAGGCGGAAGTGACGGCAGCCTTCTGGTTTGCCGGACTGCTGGCAGTGACCGCGCCCATGCCGGCGCGCAGGATCATGCCCTGGCCGATGCCTGCCACAAGACCCGCCGCGACCAACAGCCCCAACTGTGACGTGGCGATGCTCAGCGCCAGGCAAATCATGCCGACAATCAGCCCCACGCAGCCCAGGGTCATGTGCGAGCCCTTCGGCAGCACCTGCAGCAACGCCTGACCGATGATTGACGCGACGAAAAACAAGCCGATCACTGCGCCGATCAACAGCCCGCCTTGGACGTGCATGACATGGATCATCACCGACGGCACCATGCTGGTGAACAGGCCCGCCACGCTGAAACCCGCCAGCCCCGCAATGGAGGCTGAGATGAACACCCTGCGCACAGACGGCGGCACGGAGGGCTTTTGAATGCCCAGTTTCAGCGTCGTCGGGCGCTGCACGGTTTCCCGAATCAGCGTGATACCGACGGTCGCTAGCAGGAGCAGCCCCAAGTGCACATAAAACACCCGATGCAGCGGATCCGGCAGAAACTGCGAGGTAAAGCCGGCAAGCAGCGGCCCGAGGCCCAGGCCTAACATGTTGGCAGCGGTGGCCATCAGCGTGGCGTTCTTCCAGGTCTTTGGAGCCAGCTCGATGACCGCAACGGTGGCTGTGCCGGTCATGATGCCCGCGCTGAAACCGGAGAAAAGCCGCCCGATCAGCAAGCCACCAATCGAATCACTGAACAGAAATATCGCCGCGCTGACCCCTCCCATCGCCAGCCCCGCCAGCAACAGCGGCTTGCGCCCCAACTGATCTGACCAACTGCCGACAATCAGCAGCGCTGCGATGACGCCCGCCGCGTAGATCGAGAAAATGATCGTCAACCAGCTCGCGTCGAAGCCAAGCCGTTGTTGATAAAGCGCATACAAGGGTGTGGGCAGCGTGGTGCCGACCATGGCGATGAGCAGCGCGCAGGCCGCGAAGATGAAGTCGCGCGTGGAGGAGGAAGCAGGCAGGGACATGAGCGCTCCGGGCAGCGGTATAAGTAAGAGAGGCAGTGTCGCTGATACAGGCCGGTCAAGGTAGACCTGCCAGACTTACAGGGGGTTCATCTGTGAGGGAAACGAAGCGACAGCGCGGCGGCTTTTATTGAGGCGGAACACGTCGATCTGTCATTACCGAACCCACCCTACTGTGCAGTCTGAAGTGACTAATAGCAGAACGTGCCCCGGTGACTTCCCAGTATGCGTAAACATACTCACCATCACGTTAAACACTTTGACTTTCCCGGCCCCGGCCCATCCCGCGCTGATGAGAGGCCCGATTTAGAGCCATCGACCTGATAAAGGGAGCAAAACCTGGGACATTTAAAAACTGCAAGCCGCAATACAACAAAAGACTTTTACAGAACGGAGGAAGAACTAAAAGAATGAACTTATCCACTGTTTGGCTAACCCGAAACAGTCCTTTAGAGTCGCGCCCTTAATACCCGCTCAGCAGTGAAAATCTTGTGAATAACGATCTACAACTAGTTAAATCCGCACTGACGCGATTCGGCGTCATGCTGGCGCTTACTCTCTTCAGTATCGGCATGGTGTTCATCGACATCTTTGTCGCCCGGACCGACATCCTCGAAACCTCTTTCACCGAAATCAGCCAGGAAATCATGCTGGCGATCATTGCCGCTTTGTTCTGGCTCTCGGCACGCCAGCCGGGGCAACGTGGCGTCGGCATCCTGATTGGCGGCTTTTTCGCCTGCATGCTGATCCGGGAACTGGACGGCCTGTTCGACCCGATCAGCCACAGTTTCTGGCTGTGGCCTGCGCTCCTCACCGCAGGGACCTGCCTCTATCGGGCGCTGGGTTACAAAAATGCATGGCGCGACGTTGTCTCGGGACTCGCCCGGTTTTCCATACGTCCGGCGTTCGGTTTCATCATGGCGGGCCTGTTAGTGTTGATCTTCTCGCGACTCTTCGGGATGGGATCGTTGTGGCACGGCATCCTTCAGGGCGGCTACGCGCGGCTGGCGAAAACCACCGTCGAGGAAGGCGTCGAATTACTGGCCTACAGCATTTGCCTGGGCGGCGCGCTGGATTACTTTATGGAGCTGCGCCGCGATCTTTCGCGCTTTGACGACCTCACCGAACTGCAGATTTCCATGCCCGTCAACGCCAGGCGTCGGGCCGTGGCGCAGGCGCTGGAAACCAGCCTCTGAGCATGACGATGACGCAGTAGCCGACTGTAGGCAGGTACTCGGTCAGCGCCCGAAAATAAAGGCGTCGGATTGCCGATCCACGCCGACACAGGCATCCCTGTCGCGCCCTCCATCGTGCTAGCCTTGGCACTCTTTGGAGGGATGCGACTGCCCCGCAGGTTGTCCCGGATTTCAGGCAGCCAATCGCCCATGAGCAAGAAAACCCCCGTCACCATTTCCGACATCGCCCGCCGCGTGAACATGACGCCTGTCACGGTTTCCCGGGCCCTGAACAAACCCGATCTGGTCAAGCCCGCCACCCTGGCGCGCATCCTGGAAGTGGCTCAGGAACTCGATTACGTCCCCAATGCATTTGCCCGCAGCCTCAAGCGCAGCGAGAGCATGATCATCGGCGTCATCACAGCGTCGGTGGACAACCCGTTCTACAGCGAGATGATCAAGGCGATCTCCCGCGAGGCGAAAACCCGCGGTTACACCATCATGCTGGTGGACACCGACGGCTCCGAGGAACTGGAAGCCAAGGCAGTCGACACTCTTCTGGGTTATCGCGTGGCCGGCATCGTGCTGTCGCCGGTGTCGGACGAGCCGGCCTACCAGCCGGTCTACCTCAGCCGCCTCAGCAACGGTGATATGCCGGTGGTGCAACTGGACCGCGCGCTGCCTGCCAGCCCGTTCAGCCATGTGGTGCTCGACAATTATCACAGCGGCCTGAAAGGCGCGCGCTACCTGCTGGCGCAAAGCCCGGCGATGCAACGCATGCTCGTGCTGACGGGTCCTGCGCATTCGCGGATTTCCGAGGAACGTCTGAAGGGCGTCAAGGCCGCCATCGCCGAAAGCGGCAAGCCGGTGCAGCTGGATGTGTTTGCCGGGGATTACACGCTTGAGCCTTCGCACCAGAGCACGCTGGATTACCTGCGCGACCACCCGCTGCCCGACGCGATTTTCGGCTTCAACCAGCTCATCACGCTGGGTGCCATGAAAGCGCTGCGCGACCGCGATATCGCCCATGACAGCGTGGCCATCTGCGGCATCGACCGGTTGCCGTTCGCCGATATCTTCGGCATCCCCATCGCCTGCATCGCCCACGACGCCTCGCTGGCGGGAAGCAGTGCCGTGAAACTGCTGCTGGAGCGAATAAAAGACCGGCACCTGCCAAGGGCGCAGGTGGTGATTGTCGGGGAACTGGAGAATGGCGTTAGCGGGTGAGCCTGCACCTGCTACACCCCGCCCTCGCCGTGCGACCCAAGCATTCGCCAATGCCGACGCGATCCCCTCCTGCCATTCATTGCGAGTTGTTCCTTAGCGGCTTGTGTATCCGCCATCGATCGGCAGCGATACGCCACTGATCATCGATGCCGCGCTGCTCAGCAGGAACAGGATCGGTGACGCGACCTCTGCGGTTTCGGCAAAGCGCCCGAGCGGAATGGCCGCCAGCGCGGGGTCGCGTTTACTCGGCTCGCCCCAGGCCATCTGCGCCATGGGTGTCAGGGTTACCGTGGGGTTCACGCTGTTGACGCGAATCCCGTGCCGACCCCACTCACCACACTGCACACGCGTCATGGCATCCATTGCCCCCTTTGAGGCGCAGTAACTGAGATGATCGTCCAGGGCGACCAACGACGCCTGGCTCGACACGTTGACCACGCTCCCCGCGACGCCGCTGACGATCATCTTCTTCGCCACCGCCCCGGCGATCAGCGCCGCGGCGCGCACATTGACCGCCATGACCTGATCGAACGCCGTAGCGCTGACGTCAGTGGCGGACTCCAAGACGGAAATCCCGGCGCAGTTGACCAGGCCGTGCATCGCCGGCAACTGCGCCAGCGCTGCCGCCAATTGCTGATGATCTGAAACATCCACACGCAATGCCAGACAGCCCTGCCCCGCGAGTTTTTCCAGCGCCGCTGCATCGCGGCCCATGGCATAGACTTCGGCGCCACTGTTGATCAGTTGCTGCGTGACCTCCCAGCCAATGCCGCTGCTGGCACCGGTGACCAGTATCCGCTGGCCACTGAAATCAAATTGGGCAGTGTTCACAGTCACGCTCCCTGCAAGCGATGCATGATCGGTTTCAGCGCCGGGTACAGCGCCACATAATCGGCAAACAGCCGGGAGTACAGCGCGACGTTCTCGGCTTGAGGCTCCGCCCGACGCTCCAATTGAACCCAGCCTTTGTGGACCTGTGCCTCATCCACCAGCCCGACCGCATGGGCGGCCAGCAAGGCGGCACCGAGCGCCGCTTCGACTTCCTGCACGATGGTGTAGACCGGGAAGTTGGTGACGTCGGCGATGATCTGCATCCACAGGTCCGAGTGGCTGGCACCGCCGACCACGATCAGCCGAGGATCCAGGGACTGGGCGCCTCGGGTGCCCGCTTCGATGTTGTGCCGCAGCGCAAAGGTGACGCCTTCAAGCACCGCGCGGTACAGGTGAATACGGCTGTGATAGAGGCTCAGCCCGACGAAGCTGCCGCTGGCCTTGGCGTCCCACACCGGGCTGCGTTCGCCCATGAGGTAGGGCTGAAACAATACCCCGTCGCTGCCGGCGGGAATCTTCATCGCCGCGCGTTCGAGAATCGCATGACTGTCTTCGCCGCTCTCGCGGCCTTGCTGCTCTTCGGCCTGACAGAACTGCTCGCGAAACCAGCTCACCGAAGCGCCGGCGGTGATCGCGCCACCGAAGATGTAGAGGTCTTTGGCGCCGTTGAAGACGTGGGGAAAACTGACCAGGCCGTGTCGGGCATCAACCTGCTGATTGAGATAACCCCAGCACATGCTGGTGCCGATCATCGCCACGTGGTTGCCGGCCTGAGTGACGCCCGCCGCGAAGGTCGCCATGGCCGCATCGACACCGCCTCCCAGCAGCGGTGTGCGGGCGGTCAGGCCAAGGCGATCGGCCCATTCGGGTAGCAGGCCGCCGACGACATCACCGGAATGAACCAGCCGCTCGGGCATCATCGACGCCGGGATGCCCAACGCGTCGAGCATCTCTGGCGACCAGCCCCGCGCGTTGACGTCGTAGACACCGCCGATGTTGCCGGCAGAGCTGTGGTCCACTGCGACCTCGCCGGTCAGGCAGTAATTGACGTAGCTGTTGGGGGGCAGCAGATAACACGTGTTCGCCCAGACCTGCGGCTGTTTGTCCCTGAGCCAGAGCATTTTGGTGAAGCCGTAATAGCTGTCCACCGAGTTGCCGGTGATCGCGTACAGCCGCTCGAGATCGACGTGCTGATTGACCCACTCGACCTGTTCTTCGGCGCGGCGGTCCATCCAGATCAGGCAGGGGTACAAGGGTTTGAGCTGCGCATCGACCGGTATGCCCGAACCGCCATACAGGCTGCTGACGCACAGGGCTTTGACGCTGTCTTTGGGAACGGCGCTTTTGCGCATGCAGGCGGCGACGCAGCTCTCCACGGCGTCGAGCCAGACCTGCGGCCACTGCTCGGCCCAGCGCGGTTTGGGTGTGTCGACCTTATAACTGTGGCTGTGCTGCGCAATGATCCGGCCCTGGGCATCGACCAGCAATGCCTTGGTGCTCTGGGTGCCGATGTCGACACCGATGACGTAATCCATCTGGGTGCGCTCTTTTTGTTATGGGGTTGGTACGCAGGACTTGCAGGAGCGTGGCTTGTCCCGCGATCGACCGGGAACCGGTCGCAATCATGGGGCCGCGGTCTGCCTGATTCACCGCGTGGCCAGGTTGCTGCCGGTGCCGGCAGATCGCGGGACAAGCCACGCGCCTACAGAACCGGTTATGCGTTGACGGGTTTGAGCAGCACCTTGATCGACTTGGTCGAGTCCGCGAGGGCAAACGCTTCGGCGTAGTCGTCCAGACCGAAGTCATGGGTGACGATGCCGTCGGACGTCACCAGCCCGCGCTCGAACAGGTCGATGGCGATCGGGTAGCAATACGGCCCCAGGTGCGCCCCGCGTACGTCGAGTTCCTTGCGGTCGCCGATGATCGACCAATCGGCGCTGGTCTCGGCGCCGAACACGCTGAACTCGACGAAACGGCCCAGCTTGCGGATCAGGTCCAGACCCTGGGTAACGCCAATCGGCACACCGGTGGTTTCGATGTAGACGTCGCAGCCGTAGCCGTCGGTCAGGCCGTTGATGATCTCTTTGGCGTTGTCGCGACTCGGGTTGATGACTACGTCGGCGCCGAATTTCTTCGCCAATTCCAGCCGCTCGTCAACCATGTCGATGACCACCAGCTTCTTCGGCGTTTTCAGCGCAGCGACTTGCACCATGCACAGCCCCAGCGTGCCGGCGCCGGCGATCACCAGCACGTCGTCGAGCTGCACATCACCCCGGTTGACCGTGTGAATCGAACACGCCATGGGCTCGATCAACGCCGAGTCTTCCAGCGAAACCGATTCGGGAATGTGGTGCACGATGGCGGTCTTCGGAATGCGCATGTACTGCGCCATACCGCCCTCGGCGACATCCTTCTGGAAGCCGAAGATGTTGTGCACTTCACACATCCAGTACTTGCCGGATTTGCAGAACTTGCACTTCTCGCAGGGCACGATCTGCTCGGCGATCACCTTGTCGCCCACTCTCACGCCGAAGTGTTCTTCAGCGCCCTCACCTACGGAATCGACATAACCGAAAAACTCATGCCCCGGCACGACCGGCGCCTTGACCCACGGGCTCTCGCCACCCCAGAACATCGCCGCGCCCGAATGGCATTTGCAATCACTGGCGCAGATGCCGCAGGCACCGATGCGGATCACCAGTTCATTGGCCCGCGCCACCGGTTTGCTGATCTGCTCCAGACGGTAGTCTTTCGGCGCATGGCAGACGACGGCTTGCATGGTGTTTGTAGTGTTTTGTTCCATGTCGGTTCACCTGTTTGGGTAGTTGGGTGGCGAATATCGCGCCACCGTTGTTCATTTCGGATTCATGCCTGCCAGCGCGGCCCTTTCGTGACCAAGGTGGCGCGCTATTCGGTCATTCCCACAACGGGCAAGGGTGAGGCTGCACATATCTCCGGCCGCCGAATCTGTGGGAGCGAGCTTGCTCGCGAAGAGGCTTGCGCAGTCACCCCACACCTTATTTATGCCGCTGCCGACTGATGAAAATGGCCAGCAAAATGATTCCGCCCTTGATGACGCTTTGTACATAAGGCGAGACGCCGAGCATGTTCAGGCCGTTGTTCAGCACACCCAGCAGCATGGCGCCCACCAGCGTGCCAATGATCACGCCGCGACCGCCCGCGATCGAGGCGCCGCCCAGCACCACGGCGGCAATCGCGTCCAGCTCGAACCCCACGCCTGCGTTCGGTTGCCCGCTCATCAGGCGCGACGACAACACCAGCCCGGCAATCGCTGCCGTCAGCCCGCTGATCGAATACACCAATAGCTTGAACCGCGAGGCGCGCACGCCAGACAGGCGCACGGCCTCTTCGTTGCCGCCGATGGCATAAACGTAGCGGCCAACGCGCGTGTGCTGCAGCAGCACCCAGGCAAAAAAGTACGTCGCCAGCATGATCAGGATAGGCACCTGAATCCCGAACAGCGTGCCGCGCCCGAACCAGGCAAACCAGTCCGGCATGCCGGCAATCGGGTAGCCGTCGGTGTACATCAGGCCCAGACCGCGCGCGATGCCCATGGTCGCCAGCGTGACGATGATCGGCGGCATTTTCAGGTACGCCACGAAGATGCCGTTGCCCACACCAAAGCCCACGCCAATCAGCAGTCCGATAAGGATCGCGATCGGCGCCGGCACGCCGGCAACCATCAGCCCGGTGGTAAGCGTCCCCGACAACGCCATCACCGGCCCCACCGACAGATCGATACCGCCGGTGAGAATCACGCAGGTCATGCCCACGGCGATGATGGCGTTGATCGACACCTGCCGGGCGATGTTTTCCAGGTTCGCGCCGGTGAGAAACTTGTCGCTGGCGAAGATCATGAAGACCGTCACTACAACCAGACCCACAAAGGGGTAGAACGCCGGCGAGCGAATCAATCGGGCAAAGTTGAGCTTCATCCGGTTGGGCTGCACGGTCATGGGTTTAATGGAGGTGTTCACTGTTCAGGCTCCCGGTGGCGTGGCGCATCACTTCCTGCGGGTTGATGGCCGAGGCCTCCAGCACATGGACGATAGCGCCCTTGTTGAAAACGGCCACGCGGTCGCACATACCGATGATTTCCGGCAGTTCCGAAGAGATCATGATGATCGCGAAGCCTTGTTCGGTGAGTGTGCGCATCAGCGTGTAGATCTCCGCTTTGGCGCCGACGTCGATGCCTCGGGTCGGCTCGTCGAAGATCAGAATGTCGCAGTGGTGGTTGATCCACCGCGCGATCACCACCTTCTGCTGATTGCCGCCGCTCAGGTTGATAACCCGGCTTTCACAGCTCGGGGCCTTGATCGACAACTGCTTCATCAACTGGGCCGTGATTGTGTCTTCCTTCTGCCGGTCGAGCAGGTGCGCCGCGCCTTCGTACTTGCCCAGGTTGTTCAGGGAGATGTTCTCGCGGATGCTGAAATCCACGATCAACCCTTCACTCTTGCGGCTTTCCGGCAACAGACCGATGCCACTGGCGAGCGCCTGCGCCGGATCGTTGAGGTGCGCCGGCTGCCCGCGCAGCAGCACATCTTTGCTGACCACCGGCAGCGCACCGATCACGCCTAGCGCGAGTTCCGTACGCCCGGACCCCACCAGTCCGGCAAAACCAAGAATCTCGCCCTTGTGTAAATTAAAGCTGTTGTGCGGGCCGTTGCGGGTCAGCTGGATATCGCGCACCTGCAGCACGACTTCGCCTTGAGCACGGGATTGCTTGGGCGGGAAGCTCGCCTCCAGGCGCCGTCCGACCATCATCTCCACCAAGGTGTCGATGTCGCTGTTGGCGACGGTCAACGCGCCGACATTGGCGCCATCGCGCAGCACGCTGATGCGGTCGCAAACCTGAAAAATTTCCTCCAGATGGTGGGAGATGAAGATCACCGCCACGCCCTGGCTTTTCAGCTCGCGCATGATGTCGAACAGCAGCTCGGCCTCAGAGGGAGTCAGGGTCGCGGTGGGCTCGTCGAGAATCAGCAGGCGCGCCTCAAGGGCCAGTGCTTTGGCGATCTCGACGAACTGCTGCTCGGCGACACTCAGGTGCTGCACCGAGCAATCAAGATTGATCTTCACGCCGAGGCGGTCGAACAACGCAATGGCCTTTTCTCGCATGTCACCTTTGCGCAGCAAGCCGAAGCCGTTGACGATCTCGTGGCCAAGGAAGATGTTCTCCACGGCATTGAGGTAGGGGATCAGGCTGAATTCCTGAAAGACGATGCCAATGCCGGCCGCAATGGCTTCGTTGTAGGTCGCGAAGTGCTGCTCCGCACCGTCGATAAGAATGCTGCCCTTGTCCTGATGCTCGACGCCCGCGAGGATCTTCATCAGGGTCGATTTGCCCGCACCGTTTTCGCCAAGCAGCGCGTGAATTTCGCCGCGCTCGACCTGCAGATTGATCGACTTGAGCGCCTGCACGCCGGGGTAGCTTTTACAGATGTTTTCCAATTGCAGAAGGCAGCTCATGCGCACCTCGTCGCAGCAGAACATCCGCTGCGCCACTTACAAAAAATCCGCGGCCTGAATCCCTGGCCTGAATCCGTGGCGCCCGTCTGTTCGAAACCACCTCAGACGAGCAACGCCACGCCCGTTACCAGGTGAAGGTTTTGGCCTTGGCCTGATCCACCAGCAGAATGTCGACCGGAATGGTCGCCGGGACTTGCGAGCCCCACTTCTTGGCGAGCGCCAGGCCCAGGGCGAGACGCACCTGGTCACGGGGGTACTGAGCGGAGGTCGCGATGAACTTGCTGTTGGGTTTCTGGATTTCCTTGACGGCTTCGGGCGCGCCATCGACGCTGGTCAGCTTGACGTCCATGCCGCTGGATTCGATGGCGGCCAGTGCGCCGAGCGAGCCGTTGTCGTTGACGCTGAACAAGCCTTTGAGATTGGGCTGCGCCTGGAGCATGTTTTCGGTCACGGTGAGCGCCTGATCACGCTCCTGCTTGCCGTTCTGAATGCTGACAATCTTGATGTCTTTGTATTTGCCCAGAGCTTCCTTGCAGCCGCGGACGCGCTCGAGGATCGGCACCACCGCGATGCCGTCGAGAATACCTACATCGCCCTTGCCGCCGATGTTCTTGGCCAGGTAATCGCAGGCCTGCACACCGGCGTCGAAGTTCTTCGAGCCGACGAATGAGTCCAGCGGGCCATTGGCCTGGGCGTCTACGGCGACGACCACTACGCCTTTGTCGTGGGCCTGTTTGACCGCGGACTGGACGCCTACGGAGTCAGTCGGGTTGATGATCAGGATGTCGATGCCCTTCTGCAGCATGTCTTCGATGTCGCTGATCTGCTTGGACACGTCATGGCGCGCGTCAGTGACCAACAGCGTCGCACCGATGCTGGCGGTGGCGTCTTGAAGGGCGTCCTTCATGGTCACGAAATAAGGATTGTTGATCTCTTGAAACGAGGCACCGACTTTCAGCGGGCCACTCTTGGCGGCATCGGCGGCTTGAACGTTGACGGCACTGGCGCAGGCGACAGCCACGGCGAGTGAACAGAGAGCGGCTGAAAAGCCCTTCTTGAGGCGAGTTGTCATAGCGAAAAATCCCGTTGTTTTTATTGTTAAAGCGGAAATGTCATCGTTAACATTTTCGAAATTAGCAGAGAAACCGGGGGTTCGCAACATCCGCCAGCGACCGTTGGTAAGTCGGTGAAAACGACCGTTGGTGAGTTTCCTGACCCGCCTCGTTGACAGCCTTGAGATCTCTGCCGATACTCCGATTCGCGTTGTACGACAACGCATAACCGATAACAAAAATAAAAAGGAATATTCCCATGACGATGACCGTCAACCGGCGCCTGTCGCCCCGAGAAATCCACCCCACCTCCCCTTCTTATCTGGCTTCACTGGCAATGGCTGCGCTACCGCGCGCGTCTGCGTACGCCGACGCACGCGCGAGCGACTAATCGAACACGGCCGTATCGATCAGGCAGTGAGCCTCATTCAAAACCGGTGACTTGATCACCCTCTCCACCACTTTGGCGCCCACGGCGGCGACCTTCGGTGCGGGACCGTTTTGTCAGCAGAAAAGGGAGAACAATAAAAATGAAGATCCAGACCAACCGTTCGTGGCTCATGCTCGGCGCCGGCAGCGTCGCGTTCAGCCTGCCATTGATGACCTTCGCTGAAGGCTTCGTCGATGACACCAAAGCCACGCTCAATCTGCGCAACGCTTACTTCAACCGCAACTTCACCAATGCGGCGAACCCTCAGAACTACGCCGAAGAATGGACGCAAAACTTCATTCTTGACGTGAAATCGGGGTTCACTCAAGGCACGGTCGGCTTCGGTCTCGACGTGCTGGGCCTGTATTCGCAAAAGCTCGACGGTGGCAAGGGCACGGGCGGTACCCAGCTGTTGCCGATCCATGACGACGGGCGCCCCGCTGATAACTTCGGTCGCCTGGGCGTGGCAGCGAAAGCGCGCGTTTCCAACACGGAACTGAAGGTCGGCGAATGGATGCCGGTGCTGCCGATCCTGCGTTCCGATGACGGCCGTTCTCTGCCGCAGACCTTCCGCGGCGGGCAGATCACCTCCAAGGAAATCGCCGGCCTGACGCTATACGGCGGCCAGTTTCGCGGCAACAGCCCGCGCAACGATGCGAGCATGGAAGACATGTTCATGAACGGCAAATCCGCTGCGTTCAAGTCCGATCGGTTCAACTTCGGCGGCGGCGAATACACCTTCAACGAGAAGCGCACCCAGGTTGGCCTGTGGTACGCGCAACTCGAAGACGTCTATCAGCAGGAGTTCTTGAACCTCATCCACAAGCAACCGATCGGCGACTGGACCGTCGGTGCCAACCTGGGCTACTTCCTTGGGAAGGAAGACGGCAACAAGCTGGCCGGCGAACTGGATAACAAGACCGCCTACGCCATGCTGTCGGCCAACTACAAAGGCAACACCGTCTACCTCGGCCTGCAAAAGGTTTACGGCGACGACCAGTGGATGCGCGTCAACGGCACCAGCGGCGGCACGCTGGCGAACGACAGCTACAACTCCAGCTATGACAATGCCAAGGAGCGCTCCTGGCAGCTGCGTCACGACCTCGACTTTGCGGTGCTCGGCATCCCCGGCCTGACGATGATGAACCGCTACATCAGCGGCGATAACGTACACACTGGCACCGTGACCGACGGCAAGGAGTGGGGCCGCGAATCCGAGTTGGCCTATACGGTCCAGAGCGGCACGTTCAAGAGCCTCAACGTCCGGTGGCGTAACTCTTCGATGCGTCGCGATTACAGCACCAACGAGTTCGACGAGAACCGGGTCTTCGTCAGCTACCCGATCTCGCTCATGTAGCGGTCAATTGTCGTCTCCGATGGGCGGCAGGTCGTGGCGATCCCTACTGCCTTACCGCTCTTCGGAAGACGTTTGACCCAGGCGTTGGACGGCTTACACCTTCGTCGCGTTGACAAAATTTGCGGGCCCTGCTGATAATCCCGCAAACGTCATACGACAACCGATGACACCATAAAAACAACATCAGAATCAGGGCTTCCCACGATGACTGAATTCAACGCCCAGGCCCCGCTCAACCGCATTTTGCTGACAGGCGCCGCTGGCGGCCTCGGTAAAGTCCTGCGCGAAAGCCTGCGTCCGTTTGCCAGAATACTTCGCCTTTCCGACATCGCGGACATGGCGCCGGCAGCCGGCCCCCACGAAGAAGTCCAGGTCTGCGACCTGGCCGACAAAAACGCGGTTCATCAGTTGGTCGAAGGCGTCGACGCCATCGTTCACTTTGGCGGCGTCTCGGTCGAACGATCCTTTGAAGAGATCCTCGGCCCGAACATCTGCGGCATCTTCCACATCTACGAAGCGGCGCGCCGGCACGGCGTGAAGCGGGTAATCTTCGCCAGCTCCAATCATGTCATTGGTTTCTACCGCCAGGATGAGGTGATCGACGCCAGCGCCATGCGTCGCCCGGACAGCTACTACGGCCTGTCGAAATCCTACGGCGAAGACATGGCCAGCTTCTATTTTGATCGCTACGGCATCGAAACCGTCAGCATCCGAATCGGCTCCTCATTCCCTGAAGCCCAGAACCGCCGCATGCTCGCCAGCTGGCTGAGCTACGACGACCTGACGCAACTGATCGAGCGCGGGCTGTTCACCCCGAACGTAGGCCATACCATCGTTTACGGCGCTTCGGACAACAGCAAAGTCTGGTGGGACAACCGCCTGGCCAATCATTTGGGCTATCAGCCGAAAGACAGCTCTGAACAATTCCGCACCAAGGTCGAAGCGCAGCCGATGCCGGCGTCCGACGACCCTGCCCTGGTTTATCAGGGCGGTGCATTCGTAGCATCCGGGCCGTTTGGCGACCAGTAAAACTCATCGACGACCGTGCTGACCGTGAGGTCGGCCTTCAAATAAAAATCACGGAATGATCGTCATGACGGCAGAGCTGATTCTCGATGCACGCAACGCGACGGGTGAGTCCCCGGTCTGGAATGCGCAGGAGCAAGCGCTTTTCTGGGTCGATATTCCGGCCCGCCGTCTTCACCGCTGGAGCCCGCAGGACAACCGCGCCACCAGCTGGGAAGCGCCGGAAATGCTCGCCTGCATCGCAAGTTATGGTGACGGAAGCTGGCTGGCCGGTATGGAGAGCGGGCTGTTTCGCCTTCATCCGCAAGACGATGGCACCGTTATCACAACGCCGCTGGCCAGCGTCGACCACGCAAGCGACAACATGCGCTTCAATGATGGTCGCTGTGACCGCCAGGGCCGTTTCTGGGCCGGCACCATGTTCATGGACATGGCAAAGGCTTCGGCGGTGGGTTCGCTGTACCGCTACAGCGCCGGCCAGACCGAGCCGCTGACCGCGCAGATCCCCGACATGATCGTGCCCAACGGCTTGGGTTTCAGCCCCGACGGCCGCGTCATGTACCTCTCCGACTCGCATCCATCCGTGCAGACAATCTGGGCGTTCGATTACGACACTGACACCGGTAAGCCGCATAACCGCCGGTTGTTCGTCGACATGAATCAATACGCTGGCCGCCCCGACGGCGCCGCGGTCGACGCCGATGGCTGCTATTGGATCTGTGGCAACGATGAGGGCGTGATTCACCGCTTCACGCCTGAAGGGAAGCTCGATCGTTCCCTCACAGTGCCAGTGAAGAAGCCCGCCATGTGCGCGTTCGGCGGCTCGAACCTGGACATCCTTTACGTCACCTCGATACGCCCCGGCGGTGACATCAGCGACCAGCCCCTGGCCGGCGGCGTGTTCGCCTTGCATCCGGGCGTCAAAGGGCTTGAAGAACCGTTGTTCAAGGGCTGAGCCACACACTCGGCCTCCGCTACTCGCAGTACCGCTTTGCCGTTCTATCTGAAAACAATAACAACACCGGAGAACATCCATGGACTTCAAACGCAAGTTGCTCCTCGCCGCACTCCCTCTGGCGCTGTGCCTCTCAAACACAGCGCTGGCGGAAATCAAAATAAAGTTCGCCGAAGTACACCCCGCAGGTTATCCCCCCGTCGTCGCTGAACAGGACATGGGCAAGAAGTTGCAGGAACAAAGCAAAGGCGAGATCAGCTTCAAAATGTACGCCGGCGGTGTGCTGGGGTCTGAGAAGGAGGTGGTTGAACAACTTCAAGCCGGCGCCGTCCAGATGACCCGTGTCAGCCTCGGCATCGTTGGCCCGGTAGTGCCGGAAGTGAACGCGTTCAACTTGCCATTCGTGTTCCGTGACCATGCGCACATGCGCAAAGTCATCGACGGCCCGATTGGTCAGGAGATGCTCGACAAAATCACCAACTCTGAATTCAAGCTCGTCGCCCTGGCATGGATGGACGGCGGTACGCGTAACCTCTACACCAAGAAGCCGGTTCGGGACATCGCCGACCTGAAGGGCATGAAGATCCGTGTACAGGGCAACCCTGTGTTCATCGACACCATCAACGCGATGGGCGGCAACGGCATCGCCATGGCGACCGGTGAAATCTTCAGCGCCCTGCAAACCGGTGTTATTGACGGCGCCGAAAACAACATGCCGACCTTGCTTGAGCACAACCACTATCAGAACGCCAAGTTCTACACCCTCACCGAGCACTTGATCCTGCCCGAGCCTGTCGTGATGTCCAAGGAAACCTGGACAAAACTCAGCCCGGAGCAACAGGCGCTGGTGAAAAAGCTCGCGGTGGAAGCTCAGGCCGAAGAACGCGTGTTGTGGGACAAAAAGTCTGCTGAAAGCGAAGCGAAACTCAAGGCTGCCGGGGTTGAGTTCATCACGCTCAAGCCTGATCAGAAGAAAGCTTTCTACGACGCAACAGCGAGCGTGCGAGCCCAATACGGCGCGCCGTACGCCGACCTGATCAAGCGCATCGAAGCCGTTCAATAAGTCCTTCAGCCCGATAGCACGGCGGTAGCGGCCTGCCCGCTCCCGCCGTTGTGGTGAGCCTATGAAAAACACGATTCTGCGCTTCAATGACGCACTGTATCGCCTCTGCATCGGGATCGCGGGCCTGTCGATGCTGACCATGGCGCTGATCATCCCGTGGGGCATCTTCGCCCGCTACGTCCTGGGCACCGGTTCCAGCTGGCCTGAACCGACCGCCATTCTGTTGATGGTGGTGTTCACCTTCTTCGGCGCCGCCGCCAGTTATCGCGCTGGCGCGCACATGGCGGTGAACATGGCCACCGACCGCCTGCCGGAAAATGCGCGCAACGCTGCGGCTGTGCTGGTGCAGATCCTCATGGCTGTGGTGTGCGTATTCATGGCGGTCAAAGGCATGAAGTTGTGCCTGAGCACCTGGAACCAGTTTCTGGGTGAAATGCCGTCGTTGCGGGTTGGCATTACCTATTTGCCGATCCCCCTGGGTGGCGTACTGACGCTGATCTTCGTCCTGGAGAAGCTGTTTCTGGGTGACCAGCGTCATCGTCGGGTGGTGAGTTACGACGTGGTCGAATCAAGCGAAGAGGCAGCATGATGGACGCACTTATTCTGTTGGGCAGCTTCATCCTTCTGATCCTCGTCGGCATGCCGGTGGCGTTCGCTCTGGGCCTGTCTGCGCTGATCGGCGCGTGGTGGATCGAGATCCCTTTCGACGCGCTGATGATTCAGGTTGCGGGCGGCGTGAACAAGTTCTCGTTGCTGGCGATCCCGTTCTTCGTACTGGCCGGAGCGATCATGGCCGAGGGGGGCATGTCTCGTCGCCTCGTGGCGTTCGCCGGGGTCCTGGTGGGTTTTGTGCGCGGCGGCTTGTCGCTGGTCAATATCGTCGCCTCGACCTTCTTCGGCGCGATTTCCGGCTCCTCGGTGGCCGACACGGCCTCGGTGGGTTCCGTGCTGATTCCGGAGATGGAGCGCAACGGCTATCCCCGCGACTTTTCCACCGCAGTCACCGTGAGTGGCTCGGTACAAGCGTTGCTAACGCCTCCCAGCCACAACTCGGTGCTCTACTCACTGGCCGCGGGCGGCACGGTCTCGATCGCGTCGCTGTTCATGGCCGGGATCATGCCGGGTTTGCTGCTCAGTGCCGTGATGATGGTGCTGTGCATGATCTTCGCCCGTAAGCGCAATTACCCGAAAGGCGAAGTCATCCCGCTGCGCAAGGCGCTGAAAATTGCCGGTGAAGCCCTGTGGGGCATGATGGCGATGGTGATCATTCTGGGCGGGATCCTCTCAGGCGTGTTCACGGCAACCGAGTCGGCAGCGATCGCTGTGCTGTGGGCGTTCTTCGTCACCATGTTCATTTACCGCGATTACAAATGGCGCGACCTGCCCAAGCTGATGCACCGGGCGGTGCGCACTGTTTCCATCGTGATGATCCTAATCGGCTTCGCTGCCAGCTTCGGCTACATCCTGACGCTGATGGAAATCCCGATGAAGATCACCACGGCGTTTCTGACCCTGTCGGATAACCGCTACGTGATCCTGATGTGCATCAACATTATGTTGCTGCTGCTCGGCACGGTCATGGACATGGCACCACTGATCCTCATCCTCACCCCGATTCTGCTGCCCGTGATTGTGGGCATCGGCGTCGATCCGGTGCACTTCGGGATGATCATGCTGGTGAACCTGGGTATCGGTTTGATCACGCCACCTGTGGGGGCTGTTCTGTTCGTGGGCGCCGCAGTGGGCAAGGTCACGATCGAGGCCACTGTGAAAGCACTGCTGCCGTTCTATGTCGCGCTGTTCCTGGTGCTGATGGCAGTGACGTACATCCCTGCAATCTCGCTGTGGCTGCCAAGCGTGGTGCTGTAACCACGTCAATGGCTTCAGCGCTCGCTAAAACGAGAACCTGCCGAGCTAAACAAACGCCCTCTTTTTGAGGGCGTTTTGCTTTCTGGTGCATCGCTCGGTATCCCGGTTGGCTGCCATCACGCCGGACTGCATGCCCAGCGCTTATGATTTTCATACCACGACATTAACTCCCCGCATAAAGAGTTCTTCTATATTTATGCCAAATAGTGATTAGCCGAGCGCCGATTTATATCCTTATGATCTGAGTCACCACAACCCAGATCGAGGTTCAGGACATGGCGATTCAGCTCAAACCCGTCGCGGGGAAAATCGGTGCCGAGGTGAGCGGCATCAAGCTTTCCGCCGACGTCTGCGCGCATGATTTCGATTTCATCAATCAGGCGCTGCTCAAGCACAAGGTGCTGTTCTTTCGTGAGCAGTTTCTCACCGACGAAGAGCATGAAGGTTTCTCCCGCCGCTTCGGCGAGCAGGTGCCTCACCCCACCGTTCGCTCCGCTGAAAAAAGCAGCGCCATCCTGCACCTGGATGCCAAAGAGACCCGCGCCAACTCGTGGCACACCGATGTCACCTTCGTCGCCAATTACCCGAAGATATCCATACTGCGCGGCGTGGTCATCCCGCCCTATGGTGGCGACACGGTGTGGGCCAACACAGCGGCTGCCTATGCTGAGCTTCCCCACAGCCTGAAGACCCTCGCCGACGGCCTTCGCGCGCTGCACACTAACGTTTACGACTACGCGGCGCCACGCGACACCGGGGAAGCGGGCGTGAAACGCTACCGCGAGCAGTTCACCGCTGAACTCTACGAAACCGAGCACCCACTGGTGCGCGTGCACCCCGAGACCGGTGAGCGCAGCCTGTTGCTCGGGCATTTCGTCAAACAGATTCAGGGCATCAGCAGCAATGACTCCAAACAGCTGATTCGCCTGTTCCACGACCGCATCACGCACTTGGACAACACCGTGCGCTGGCGCTGGAGCGAAGGCGACGTGGTGATCTGGGACAACCGCGCCACTCAACATATTGCCGTCAACGACTATGGCCAGGCCGAGCGCGTCGTGCGCCGTACCACCGTGGCCGGTGACATTCCGGTGGGCGTCGACGGACGTGCCAGCCAAGCCATCAAACCCACACCCGACACCCTCTCGCCCAAGACAGAAGCCGATAAAAAACACCTGGCTGCCTGACCGCGCGTCACTCATTTAAGGAAGAACCGTCATGGCAAACGCCAAGCGAACATCTCTATTCAGCAAATCAAGCGTAGCTACCGCACTGGCGGCGCTGCTGATGATGCCCTTGGCCGACGCCGACGTTCTGCGCATTGGCGTGGCCAGCGCCGGTGGTGGTGATCCGGTCACGTTCAGCGGCTCGTCATTGGCCATCGTGCGTAACCAGCAACTTCTCGAAAAAGCCTTCGCCGGCACCGACACCGAAGTGCAGTGGTTCTTTTTCAAAGGGGCCGGCCCGGCCGTCAACGAGGCGCTGTCCAATCAGCAACTGGACTTCGCCTACGAAGGCGACTTGCCAGCGGTGGTGGGTCGCTCGAACGGGCTGGACACCAAGTTGCTCGCCGCCATTGGCGTGCGTTCAAACGTCTACCTCGCCGTGCCGAAGGGCTCCGACATCAAGACCGTCGAAGACTTGAAGGGCAAGAAGGTCGCAGTGTTTCGCGGCACGAACGGTCATCTGGTTTCGATCAAATTGCTCGCCGACCACGGCATGACCGAGCGCGATCTGAAAGTGATCAATCTGGACAGCGGCAGCAGCCAGGCCGCGCTGGCATCCAAAGGCGTCGATGCCGCATTTGGAGGACGCGAGCTGTTCAAGCTGCGCGATCAAGGCCTGATAGACATCATTTTCGATAACCCCGACAACAACGTGCGCTACACGCGCCAATGTGCCTTGGTGGTCCGTGGCGATTACGAAAAGCAGCACGCCGACAATGTGCAGAAAGTCGTCAACGTGCTGGTCGACGCCGCCCGCTGGGAATCGGAAGCCGGCAACCGCGACGCCGTGCTCAACGAGTGGGCGAAAACCAACGAGCCGCTGGCCTCGTTGAAAGCCGACTTCAGCCGTCTGGATTTGCGCGACAGCGCCTCACCGCTGGTGGACGCGTTCCTGCGAGACCGCTATCAAGCCGTGGCCGATCAGGCCAAGGACGAGAAAATGATCCGCCGTCCTGTGAGCGTCGACGGCTGGTTCGACACCCGCTATCTGGAAAACGCCCTGAAGACTAAAGGCCTCGAGCACTACTGGACCGTCTACGGTGCCGACGGCAAGGCCGCGAATACGGCAACAGCATCGTCGGACACGTCCGTCAATAACGGAGGCTGAAACCATGGCCAGAACCACTGCCCAAGTGCTTGATCGCCAGCACATCCCGGCGAAACCCCTCGCGCCGGTCAAGCGGCTGCCGCCTTCACCGTCGCGCGCCCCTCGCCGTGTCACGGTGGTCAACAGCGGGACGGCCTGGCGGACCCGCACTGCGAACGTCGTGCTGGCATGGCTGCTGCCCATCGCGCTATTAGGCCTCTGGTACCTCGGCACTGAGCGCGGCTGGTTGTCGGAGCAAGTCCTGCCTCCCCCCGCTTTCGTCTACCAGACACTGCACGATCTGATCAGCAGCGGCGACTTGTGGATGAATGCCTCTGCCAGCCTCCAGCGTGTGCTTGTAGGGTTTCTGATCGGCTCGACACTCGGGATCACGCTGGGGCTGGCGATGGGCTTGTCGAAGACCGTTGAAGATTATGTGCTGCCGACGTTCAACGCGCTGGTGCAGATTCCGGTCCTGGGCTGGATGCCCTTTGCGCTGCTGTTGTTCGGCATCGGTGAGCCATTGAAGTACGTATTGATTGCCCACGCGGCGCTGGTGCCGGTGACGCTGTGCACGCTGCAAGCCTTTCATGAAGTGCCCAAGCGCCTGCTGGAGGTGGGCCGCGCGTATGGGTTCAGCCAACGCCAGATCGTCACCGATATTGTCCTGCCCTCCGCGGTCGCGCCGATCTTCACCGGTCTGCGCCTGGGCTTCACCAAAGCCTGGCTTTCGCTGGTGGTGGTTGAACTGCTGGCATCCAGCGAGGGGCTGGGCTACCTGATTGCCTACGGTCGGCAGTTGTTTCAGCTTGATCTGGTCATGGCCGCCGTTGTGGTGGTCGGCACGATCGGGTTGCTGATTGACCGCGGCTTCGAGTTCATCGAGCGGCGCCTCAACCGGGGCCGTCCGAGCAAGACCGGGAGGCTGGCATGAGCGCATTGGCAATTCCTCGAAACGCCCAGGCCCCGCGTTACCGTGGCTGGGTCCTGCCGATTGCGGCCGTGGCCGTCTGGTGGCTGGCATCCAGTCAGGGCTGGAGCAGTTCCGGCTTGTTGGTCTCTCCGCAAAAGGTCGCTGCCACTGCCTGGGAGCAAGTGACTTCGGCGCAATTCTGGCGCGCGATTTCTTCGAGCCTGACGCGTGACGTGAGCGGCTTCTTCATCGGCACCACGCTGGGCCTGGTGCTCGGCTGCCTCCTGGGGTTTTCACGTCTGTTCGAACGCCTGGTTGGCCCGAGTTTCAACACCTTCAAACAGATTTCCCTGTTCGCCTGGATCCCGCTGATCTCGGTGTGGTTCGGTTTGGGTGACGTCGCCAAAGTAGTGTTTCTGTCCCTCGCCGCGCTGGTGCCCGTGGTGGTCAACACCTGCGACGGTTTGCGCAGCGTGTCTCCGGCGCTTCTGGAAGTTGCGAAGGTGTACGGCTTCACCCGCTGGCAGACGATCATCGGCGTGATGCTCCCGGCCGCGCTGCCGTCGATCTTCACCGGCATCTACCTGGCGCTGGTGTATTCGTGGCTGGCGACCATCGGTGCGGAATACCTGCTGGTGTCGGGCAGTGGAATTGGCAACACGCTGATTGATGGCAGTGAGCACTTCATGATGGATCTCGTGCTGTTCGGCATGATTGTCATCGGGCTCGTCGGCTGGGGGCTCAACGTCCTGGCGCGCCTGCTCGAGCGACGCCTGCAACGGCTGTACGGCATCGTCCCACGCTGAGGCGAGCGGCGCTCAATCGAGCCTCACGCGTCGTTTAACCGAATCTGAAAAGGAAGTAACCATGTCCGCCACTCAACCGCTCCCCCCTCAGCCCGCCGCCCGGCCGCTCGGCAACGGCCTGCGCCTGGAAAACATCAGCAAGCACTTCACCAGTGCTGGGGCCAATACCCAATTGCAGGTATTGGATAACGTGCAACTGGACATCGCCCCCGGCGAGTTCGTCACCATCGTCGGCGCCAGTGGCTGTGGCAAATCAACTTTGCTGAGGCTGATTCTTGGTCTGGATGAGGCGTTCGACGGGCGCATCCTGCTGGACGACAAGCCGTTCAGGGGCACCGGCCTTGAGCGCGGCATCGTGTTTCAGGATCACCGGCTGTTTCCATGGCTCACGGTCGAGCAGAACGTCGCTGTCGGTCTGAAGAACGCTCCACTGAGCGCGGCGCAAAAACGTGAGACGGTGCGCGAGCACATTCAGCTGGTCGGCCTGCAGGATTTCACCGAGTCCTACCCCCACCAGATTTCCGGCGGCATGGCGCAGCGTGTCGCCATCGCCCGCGGGCTGGTGAATCGACCCAGCGTGCTGCTGCTCGACGAACCCTTTGGCGCCCTGGATGCGCTGACTCGCACGCGGATGCAGCGCGAGCTTCAGCACATCTGGCAGCAGGAAAAAATCACCATGGTCCATGTCACCCATGATGTGGATGAGGCGGTGTACCTCGGTGATCGGGTCGTCGTGATGCAACCGCATCCGGGGCGCATCCGACGCATCGTCGACATCGACCTGCCGCGCCCGCGCAATCGCAGCGACGCACGTTTCATCGCCCTGCGAGATGACGTGCTCAGCGATTTTGCGGAATTAGCGTAGCGGCGAAGACGGCCTTCGATCCGTCTTTCACGCCGATTGATCCACCGAGACCCGATTGCGGCCGTTCTTCTTGGACTCGTACAGCGCCTGGTCCGCACGCTCGATGAGCAGTTTGTAGTCATCCATGGGCGAGGTCATGTCTGCGACGCCCAAGCTGATGGTGCAGTGAATGGCTTCGCCTTCCTGCATCACATCCAGCGCCTCGACGGCGGCGCGCAGACGCTCGGCGAACATCGCGCCGCCTTGTTTGTCGGTATCGGGCAGGAGCACTGCGAATTCCTCGCCGCCGTAACGGCCGGCGATATCAGCGTCTCGCGTGAGCTCACGGACCACGTCCGCTACCCGCTGAATCACCCTGTCGCCGCATTGGTGCCCGTAGGTGTCGTTGACGCGCTTGAAGTGATCGATGTCGAACATCACCAGCGTCGCCGAGGTGCCATAACGCACGTGCCGGGCATGCTCCAGGCGCAACGCCTCCTCCCAATGGCCGCGGTTGTAAAGGCTGGTCAGCCGGTCAGTGCTCGACAGCTTTTGTAGCTCGCGATTGGCGGCCTGCAACTGCAGCCGGTTCGTCGCCACCTCGGTGACGTCGTAAATCACCAGGCACACATGGGTGACCACGCCGGTGGTGGAGCGCAGCGGCAGCAGCGTGGTGTTCTGGTACATGAATTCTTCTTGCCCGGTGATGGGCTGATAGCTGGGGAAGCGAACCAGATAAGGGCGCTGCTCCCAAATGGTGAACGCTGGCGTGCCCAGCGTCATCACGCTGTCGATCTTGTTTTTCAGCCAGCGCTCATTGATCTCGGGGAACAACGAGAAGAACGAGCGGTTGGCCGCTTTGTAAGACAACACCCCGGAACGGTTCTCCATGAAGGTGTTCCAGACTTGAACCTGATAGGCCTGATCCAGCACCACCACGCCGACATCAATGCTCTGCGTCACGGTCAGCAGCCAGTGCAGTTCCTTGAAATCAATTAGATCACTCATGGGTCAGCTCATCAGATGTTCGAGTTTGCGCGACATCAGCTCGACCGATTCTTCGGTGAACAGCATCAAGAGATCGAAGTGGATGTTATGGCCCTCAAGGCTGTAGCTGATTTCCACAGCCAGCGTTTTTTTCCAGCGCCGCTCGTTCGAGCGGATCAGCTCTTCAATACCGCTGTGCAGTCCCAGCACTTGAGGGTGGCTTTGTGAGAACGCGACGTCGAGTTGTTCCGCGATTCCGCTCAGGCAGGCGCCGATCAGGATGGACGAGAGGTCGAGAAGCATCTCCATGTCGGAATAATCGGCATCGTCGATTTTCATCAACTGCGCCATGTCGGCGATTTCAGAGTCATGAAACAGCAACAGCGCTTCGCCGGCGATGCCGCCCCCGATATAGCCCTGGCAGACCGCTGTGAGCCGGTCGTTTGCCTGGGCATCGGCCAGCGCCATGTGCAATTCCCCCACCTCCAGCATGTTGACGTTAGGGACCGGCAGTTGCACAAACACGCCCAACACCCGCGCCAGCAGCGCTGCCGCGCGTCCCATCGCGACGTTAACGGTCTCGCGGAAGGCATCGTGGAAACTGATTGGGGTCTGGTCGGCGCTCGCTGGGGGAATCAGTGGCTGATTGGCCGTGTGCCCTAACAGGCCCAACCGGCGAAGGGTCTGCTGCAGCTCGTTTGGATCGGCCGGCTTTTTCACGAATGCCAGCGCGCCCAGTTCCAGCGTACGGCGCACGGCTTCTTCCTGAACGTCGCCGGAGACGACAATGACGCTGGTTTCCAGGCGTTCCGCACGGATGGCGGCCAGCGTCTGGTAGCCGTCCATGTCAGGCATTGTGAGGTCCAGCAGCACCACGCGGCCCAACCCCTTACGGATCGCCTCGATCCCTTCGCGCCCGTTGGTCGCAGTCGTGACCGACACATCCCACTCGGGCGGCAGGGCTTTGATCAACTGCTTCCGCGCCATGTTTGAGTCGTCGCAAATCAGCAAGGGAACTGGGGGCATCTACTTCTCACAGCAAAGGAATTTCAGATCAGGTACGGTAAATACCAGCATGCCGCTGGAAGGAGGCATCGCTCAGACGCACTGTAGCTGCATCCCAGGCTGGCGGCGAGTGGGTAGATTCTCTACTCCATTCACAACGGGCTGCGTCACATGCAATTAATGTGCTCGCCTGGCACGGAGATCGCAGACGGATAGAGAAAGAATGGGCGAAAAAAAGCCCCGACGCGAGCGCCAGGGCTTTTACAGGCCACATCTTCGTGGCCTTTCGCATGAACCTTGAATCAGTCGGCTGACGACTTTCCCACTGTCAGCCGGCTATTGCGCAGGTTCTCGCGAGGGAGTTACTCAGCCTTCAAGCCATCAGCCGAAACAGCTTTAACGCCTTTGATTTTCTTGGTGATTGCTACAGCAGTAGTTTTTTGTGCTTCGGTAACAGCAACAGTCGACGACAGGGAAACCACGCCTTTGTTGGTCTCAACCTTGATGTCGGAGCCTGGAATGCCTTTTTCAGTCAGCAGGTCAGATTTGACTTTGGTGGTGATCCAAGTGTCGGAGGTCGCTTCTTTGGTTTTGGCAACTTCGTTTGCAGCTACAGTCATCGGAGCCTGAGCAGAGGTCTGAGCCATGGCTACGTTGGCCATAGTCAGAGTCAGAGCAGTGGCGGTAGCAGCAGCAATAGCGAACTTCTTCATACGGGTAACTCCTGTTTTTCTCAGAATCTGCGCCAATCTGGTTGGCTGCAGGGTTACTGTTATATCGCAAGCGGTGTGCCAACCTTTCCGGCGCAGTAAAACCCTTATAAATCAACGGCTTATATTTTAGCGGATCCACGTCCGTCGTGCAGATTGCCCGCTTTGCTAAAGTTCCGCTTGCAAGTTGCATGTTCTGACGAGCTGCTCGCGTTCCAAGCCCATCGCTAAGCCCTTAATCGCGCTCAAAAAAAGAGCCCCGTAGGGCTCTTTTCAACAGCGGCGGGCGGAAAGGTTAAACCCCCGATGCCTTGGCAGCTGCTACGTCTTTGATCGACAGCTTGATGCGGCCGCGGTTATCCACGTCCAGCACCAACACTTCGACTTCCTGACCTTCTTTCAAGATATCCGTGACTTTCTCGACACGAGCGTCGCTCAACATCGAGATGTGCACCAGACCGTCTTTGCCCGGCAGGATGTTGACGAACGCGCCAAAGTCGACGATGCGCTCAACCTTGCCGATGTAGATCTTGCCGATCTCGGCTTCTGCCGTGATACCCAGAACGCGCTGACGTGCAGCTTCAGCCGCTTCCTTGGTTTCGCCAAAGATCTTGATCGAGCCGTCGTCTTCGATGTCGATCGACGCTTTGGTCTCTTCACAGATCGCACGGATGGTCGCGCCGCCTTTGCCGATGACGTCGCGGATCTTGTCGGTGTCGATTTTCATCGCAATCATGGTCGGCGCGTTTTCCGACAGCTCGGTGCGCGACTGACCGATGATGGTGTTCATCTGACCGAGGATGTTCAGACGAGCGTCCAGCGCCTGGCCCAAAGCGATCTCCATGATCTCTTCGGTAATGCCCTTGATCTTGATGTCCATCTGCAGCGCGGTAACACCTTTGGCGGTACCGGCGACTTTAAAGTCCATGTCGCCCAAGTGGTCTTCGTCACCCAGGATGTCGGTCAGGATGGCGAACTTCTCGCCTTCCTTGACCAGACCCATGGCGATACCGGCAACCGGCGCCTTCATCGGAACACCAGCGTCCATCAGAGCCAGCGAAGCGCCACAGACCGAAGCCATGGAGCTGGAGCCGTTTGACTCGGTGATCTCCGATACAACGCGGATGGTGTAAGGGAACACGTCGGCAGCAGGCAGCATGGCCTGAACCGAACGGCGTGCCAGACGGCCATGACCAATTTCACGACGACCTGCGCCACCCATGCGACCGCATTCGCCCACCGAGAACGGAGGGAAGTTGTAGTGCAGCATGAACGGGTCTTTCTTTTCACCTTCAAGGGTGTCGAGCAACTGAGCGTCACGCGCGGTACCCAGGGTCGCCACAACCAGCGCCTGCGTTTCACCACGGGTGAACAGCGCCGAACCGTGAGTCTTCGGCAGGACGCCGACTTCGATGTTCAGCGGACGTACAGTCTTGGTGTCACGACCATCAATACGTGGCTTGCCGTTGACGATGTTTTCGCGAACGGTGCGGTATTCGATTTCACCGAACGCTGCTTTGACTTCGCTGGCGGACGGGCTGCCGTCTTCAACGGCCAGCTTGGCGACGACCTGATCTTTCAGCTCACCCAGGCGGGCATAGCGATCGGCCTTGACAGTGATGGTATAGGCCTCGGAGATCGCTGTGCCGAACTCGGAGCGGATAGCGCCCAACAGCTCAGTGGCTTCAGCTTTCGGCGCCCAGTTCCAGGTTGGCTTGGCAGCTTCTGCGGCCAGCTCTTTGACGGCCTTGATGACCGACTGGAATTCGTCATGGGCGAACAGCACGGCGCCCAGCATCTGGTCTTCGGTCAGTTCTTTGGCTTCCGATTCAACCATCAGTACCGCTTCTTCGGTACCGGCAACGACCATGTCCAGGCTCGATGCTTTCAGTTGCTCGTAGGTCGGGTTCAGCAGGTAGCCGGTGCTCTCATGGAAGGCAACGCGGGCTGCGCCGATCGGGCCGTCGAACGGAATGCCCGAGATCGCCAGGGCAGCCGAGGTACCGATCATCGCAGCGACATCCGGATCGGTTTTCTTGCTGGTGGAAACGACGGTGCAGACAACCTGCACTTCGTTCATGAAGCCTTCTGGAAACAGTGGGCGGATCGGACGATCGATCAAACGCGAAGTCAGTGTTTCTTTTTCGGAAGGACGGCCTTCACGCTTGAAGAAGCCACCAGGGATCTTGCCTGCGGCGTAGGTCTTTTCCTGGTAGTGAACGGAAAGAGGGAAAAAGCCTTTGCTTGCGTCTGCATGTTTGGCGCCGACCACAGTCACGAGAACGGTGACGTCGTCGTCAACGGTGACCAATACAGCACCAGAAGCTTGACGGGCGATACGGCCAGTCTCGAGGGTTACGGTCGATTGACCGAATTGAAATTTCTTGATTACCGGGTTCACGGTTTCCTACCTTCTTTGTGGCTCTTGGGGAACTGGTTTCTTGCGAATTCTTGGGCGGCGAGGGGAATCGGACCCTTCGGCAGTCCAGATACAACTAGAGGCTGGGAGCCCGCCAGCCCACCGGTAAAACCGGCGGAACATGACGACCAACCAACCTCTATCCGAGTCGTTATTAGCGACGCAGACCCAGACGACCGATCAGGGCGCTGTAACGGCTAACGTCCTTACCTTTCAGGTAATCCAGCAGCTTGCGACGCTGGTTTACCATACGGATCAGACCACGACGGGAGTGGTGGTCCTTACCGTTGGCCTTGAAGTGGCCTTGCAGTTTGTTGATGTTGGCGGTCAGCAGTGCAACTTGCACTTCTGGCGAACCAGTATCACCAACAGCTTGCTGGTAGTCGGTTACGATCTGAGCTTTATCTTCAACGCTGAGTGCCATGTGGGCATTCCTTTTATCAAGAAACCGCTCCAGGAAGACGGTTTCAACAGGCCGAGAGCAAACTCTCGTATTTAAATGTGAGGAGTGACCATGCCTGTTGACAGCCACCCTCATACCGCCGTGCCAGGAAACCCTGCCGCGACGGGTTCGGTCACTCTGACCGAATCAGTCGACGCGGCGCAATGCGCCCGTCTTCGCTCACTTCACCGATTCCGATGAAGCGTCCTTCATGATCCTGCACCCGCACCATGCCAAACTTCGGCGCGTCCGGGGCTCTTACTGGCTGACCGTGCAGCCAGTAAAACGAACTGTGCTCGGAGAACTGCAGCAGCGGCCAATCCAGCAACCCGCTGTCCGATGGCATGAGAAAGCGATCTACCGCTTCGTTGCCGCCTTCGGCATGCACAGTTTCCAGCTCTTCCAGCGTTACTGTCTGGGCCAGCGTGAAAGGACCGGCCTGCGTGCGACGCAACTGGGCGACGTAAGCACCGCAACCGAGCTTCTCACCAATATCTTCCACAAGGGTACGAATATAGGTGCCTTTGGTGCAGTCCACAGCCAAACGCGCCGTCTCACCCTCACACGCCAATAATTCCAGG
Source organism: Pseudomonas sp. (assembly GCF_036387035.1). GTDB lineage: Bacteria > Pseudomonadota > Gammaproteobacteria > Pseudomonadales > Pseudomonadaceae > Aquipseudomonas. Next base: position 94,148 of record NZ_DASVUM010000154.1, read on the forward strand.
CGCGCAATAGTAACAGAACGCGCTTCACGCTCCACCACTTCCCCGGCCCTGGCCAGTTTGTATAACGGCTGACCGTCTCGCTTGAGGGCGGAGTACATCGGTGGTATCTGACTGATATTCCCGCGAAATGCCGGCAATGCCGCTTCGATATCCGCGCGACCAACGGTCACCGGCCGCGTCTGCAGGACCTCTCCTTCGGCATCGGCCGTGGTGGTGGTCTTACCGAGCTGCATCAGGGTTTCATAACCCTTGTCGGAGTCGAGCAGATACTGGGAAAACTTGGTCGCCTCACCGAAGCACAGCGGCAGAACGCCGGTTGCCAACGGATCGAGACTGCCCGTATGGCCGGCTTTTTCCGCATTGAGCAACCAGCGTACCTTCTGCAGCGCGGCGTTGGACGTGAAGCCCAGCGGCTTGTCGAGCAGGATGATCCCGCTGACGTTACGGCGAATACGCTTGACCTGAGCCACGCCTTATTCCTCCGGACCGTCTTGTTTCGGGGTGGCTTGATGCTGGCCATCTTCAGCTACTGCACGTTCGATCAATGCCGACAAATGCGCGCCACGGGCGACGCTTTCATCGTAATGGAAATGCAGTTGCGGGACGCTGCGCAGCTTCATCTCACGCGCCAGCTGCATACGCAGGAAGCCCGCAGCGGCGTTGAGCACCTTGATCGACTGTGCGATCTCTTCCGCGCTGTCCTGCCCCATGACGGTCATGAAGATTTTCGCGTGACCGACATCACGGCTGACATCGACGGCTGTGATGGTGACCAGCCCCACGCGGGGGTCTTTGATTTCACGACGGATCAGCTGTGCCAGCTCACGCTGCATCTGATCGCCGATACGTTGGGTACGGCTGTATTCTTTTGCCATGTCTTGTTACCTGTCACTGCTGACCCATGGCAAAAGCCATGTGGTCTGAAAGCGGCAAACGCCCGGCCTAGCGAGAGCCGGACCGGGCGTTGCGTTTAGAGTCCATGACTGCCACCGGGCATTTTCATGCGGCGAAAGCCATGACTCCTGAAGCTCGCGATTTAGAGGCTGCGAGCCACTTGGACCTTCTCGAAGACTTCGATCTTGTCACCGACCTTGACGTCGTTGTAGCTCTTGACGCCAATACCGCACTCCATGCCGGCACGTACTTCGGAAGCGTCATCCTTGAAGCGGCGCAGGGATTCCAGCTCGCCTTCGAAGATAACGATGTCTTCACGCAGTACACGGATTGGACGGTTACGGAAGACAACGCCTTCGATGACCATGCAACCTGCGATCGCGCCGAATTTCGGCGAGCGGAACACGTCGCGGACTTCAGCGATACCCAGGATATTTTCCCGAACGTCACTGCCAAGCATGCCGGTGAGGGCCTTCTTGACGTCTTCGATGATGTCGTAGATGACGTTGTAGTAACGCATATCCAGACCTTCCTGCTCGACGATCTTGCGAGCGCCAGCATCGGCACGCACGTTAAAGCCGAACAGTACAGCGTTGGAGGCCAGTGCCAGGTTGGCGTCGCTTTCGGTGATACCACCGACACCGCCGCCCACTACGCGCACTTGCACTTCGTCATTACCCAGGCCGTTCAAGGCGCCGTTCAACGCTTCGAGAGAACCACGGACGTCAGATTTGAGGACGATGTTGAGCGTCTTCTTCTCTGCCTGGCCCATGTTCTCGAAGATGTTTTCCAGCTTGCCGGCGTGAGCACGGGCCAGTTTGACTTCGCGGAACTTGCCTTGACGGAACAGAGCCACTTCACGAGCCTTCTTCTCGTCGGCAACCACGCTCATCTCATCGCCTGCATCCGGCGTACCGTCCAGGCCGAGAATCTCGACAGGGATCGACGGACCGGCTTCCTTGATTGGCTTGCCGTTCTCGTCGAGCATTGCCCGAACGCGACCGTAGTTAGAGCCAACCAGAACCATGTCGCCCTGACGCAGCGTACCGTCCTGAACCAGAACAGTAGCGACAGGGCCACGGCCCTTGTCCAGGCGCGATTCAACGACGACACCACGACCCGGAGCCGACGGCGTTGCCACCAGTTCCAGAACTTCGGCCTGAAGCAG